>JBIKVO010000202.1:0-5893 GCA_044356795.1 Caulobacterales bacterium | reverse complement strand
AGCGCAAATCTGCCTGCATCTCTTCTATGGCTGCGTGTTCGGCGTGACGCTCATAGACTCCCTGCAGGAAAAAGCCGAGGAAAGCGATGAAGAGCAGCACAGGCACGAGCCCAGCAGCGGCGAAGCGAAACCGCAAAGAGTTCCACATCACGTTTCCTCACTGACGATATATCCATGCCCGCGCCGGGTTTGGATAAAAGTGACTCCTATTTTCCGTCGCAGCCGTGCAATCGCCGCCTCTATGGCGTTGTCGCGCCGATCGCGATCATCTGCGTAAAGATGATCGCAAATTTCAGCTTGGCTGACAACGCGACCACGATGATGCAGCAAGTAGGCCAGCAAGCGAAATTCCAGTGGCGTGAGAGCGACGAGCGCACCGTTTACCGTCAGCCGACGCGCCCGCGCATCCAAGGTCAAGCCGCCATGTTTGACGAGGTTGGTCGCACTCCCGGCGCTGCGACGCAGCACGGCGCGCAAGCGCGCCAGCAACTCTTCCATTGCGAACGGCTTAACAAGGTAATCATCAGCGCCGGCATCAATGGCCTCGACGCGGGTGGTCCAATCGGGGCGCGCCGACAACACAAGGATTGGGAACGCGACCGCCTCGCTGCGCCAGCGCCGCAACACAGAAACGCCATCGAGGTGCGGCAAATTGAGGTCTAGGATTGCGGCGTCAAAAGGCTCCACGCTGCCGCGCTCCCAGGCGTCTGCGCCACTGCGCGAGCGCTCCACCGCAAAGCCGGCCAATTCCAAAGATCGCTGCAGATCGCGCGCGATCTCGTCCTCGTCTTCGACGACCAAAACTCGCACGTGCCGCCTCGCCCTTATCTTTCCCACGCCTGCCAAAATGGAGCTGACAAAAGCCTGACAGGCCCTGTCAGCATCCAGCGCGACGCCCCGCTCTACACCCTTTTTCAAGGTAGAGGGTCAAGATGAACATTGGTGATTGCGCAGCGGCCGATGCCTGCATGGTGTGCGGCCACGACGAACGGGAGATTGTTGCGACCCGGGGCCGTGGCTTTGCGTCTTTGGCCACCGCTCTCTGTACCGGCTGCGGTTTAGTGAGCCACCATCCGCTACCAACGGCGCACGACGTGCATGCCTTTTACGCCAGAAAATATCGTGTCGAATACAAAGGCGGATGGGAGCCGAAGCGAAAACACGCGCTGCGGGCTATTCGCGGTGCTGTGGCGCGGGCTAAGCGGCTGGCCCCGTTTGTGCCGACAGGCGGCCGGGTGTTGGATATTGGCGCCTCATCGGGGGAGTTCACGTACGTGATGAACCGCGTGGGCTGTGCCGCCATGGGGATTGAACCCAATGAGGGCTATGCAGCGTTTGCGCGGCGCACTTACGGTGTCGATATTCTCAACGCGCCATTGGAAGAAGCAGAGTTTAGCGCGGGTGCTTTTCACCTGATCACGCTCAACCACGTATTTGAGCATCTTGTCGATCCGCTCGCAGCGTTGGCCCTCATTCGGCGATGGCTCGCCGATGACGGTGTTTTGTTTGTTGAGGTGCCGAACCTGGAGGGCGTGCGCAAACAGGTCTACAATACTTTCCACTTCGCCCATATTTGGAACTTCACGCCGCTCACCTTGACGAAAGTGCTAAAAATTGCCGGCTTTTCGCCCATGGCGCCAAACGCAGGGCACGGCACGTCGTTGGTATTCATGAGGCAAACGCCAACGCCTGCTGGCATTGCCCACCGAGATCCAGACCATGGGGCCCTGCTCATCCAGCAAATGCGCAACGAACAGAGCTTTGCGAGTTATGTGCTTTCCGGCGCCCCATTCGCCCGCCGCTGGCATCGTCTGCAGCGCAACCTTGATGAGCGCGCTGTTGTCAGACGATATGCGAGCGTGCGCGCGATGGCCGACGCGGTTATTGATGAAGCGACAATCGTCCCTTCATCACGGCTTGCTCAAACAGCAGCATAGCAGCTGGACGCGGTGCGTTTGCGCGAGTGCTGGATGAGCGCGCAGCGTTCGTGAAGGCGCAAATGTCAGCTTTGGCGAAACCCGAGCGGTCCAGCCGCGGCGATCCTCTCCGCCTGGATTTCATGTCCCGAATTCCGCCGGCGGCCACCGGGAGATTCATTGGTTGGGGGCAGAATTCGCCTTAGCAACGAGCCGCCACGTCAGGGTGGCGCCCGCATGAAACGGGACGATTTCCGCCCTGGCCAAACTCAAGCGGGTTGGGACTGTTTGGGCCGCGCGCTCAAGCACGATGCTGCCGTCATTCAGCGGTAGCCCATAAAAGCGAGGGCCGTTCTCTGAGGCAAAAGCCTCCAGCCGATCAAGGGCCCCTTCTTCTTCGAAAACCTTGACGTGACTTTCCAGTGCGTGGGCTGCGCTGAAGATGCCCGCACAACCGCACGCGAATTCTTTATCCGTTACGGCGTGCGGAGCGGAGTGCGTGCCCAGGAAGAATTGGGGCGACCCGGAGGTCGCCGCCTTTCGCAAAGCGAGGCGATGATGTTCGCGCTTTGCGACCGGCAAACACTAAAAGTGTGGCCTGATGCCGCCGTCAAACATGGCGTTGCGATTGAAGTCGAGATGGTGGGGCGTAATCGTCGCCGCCAATGTCGCGGGTCCCTCTGCAACAAAGGTCGCGGCTTCCTCCGTCGTGATGTGTTCAAACACGATCTTCAAGCCGGGGAAGTCGAGGATCAATTGCGATAAAATCTGCTCTATGAAGACGGCCTCGCGGTCGAAGATGTCGACATGACGATCTGTCACCTCTCCATGCAGCAGCAATGGCATGCCAATCGTCTGCATGACCTCCAGCACGGCATAGATGTTGCGCACATTCGTCACACCATGGCGGGAATTGGTTGTGGCATGCGCGGGATAGAGTTTGCATGCGGTGAATACCTCCGCAGCGAATCCCGCTCTGACTTCGATCGGGTCGATGTCATCGGTCAGATAACAGGTCATCAGCGGCGTAAACGAAAGCCCAGGCTCGATCGCCGCAAGGATCCGTGACCTGTAGGCCTCCGCTGCCGCTGCCGTTGTGATCGGCGGATCCAGATTGGGCATGACTATTGCGCGCGCAAATTGCCGCGCAGTGAAATTAGCCACGGCGGCGAGCATAGGCCCGTCACGGAGGTGGACATGCCAATCATCGGGACGACGGATGACCAGTCGGCTCGGGCCGCTGCCGCCGTCTAGCTGTACCGATCCTGCCTGTTTTGCTGACTGCATATTCGATCATCAGCGATTTGAGATGTTTGGGGGCTTTACGCCTAACCAGATTGAATGTTGGTACACCAGTGCGTGAAAACCCGGCAAAGCGATAACTCCGGCGCGGCCACACTGGCTGGACCCATGACCAAGTCAACGACGCTGAGTCCGGCGGCGCCATTGTCGTCCCGGGGCGAGTGCCTCACCGATACGGTCGGCGCCAACCGCAACACTTAGTCTTCTCCTTTAGGTTTTGGCCGGCCCGAGCCCGAAAGCGGCAATGTTGGGGCATAGGCTGGGATCCGAACTCAACGGAATGACCGGCGTGGCGGGCGCCACGGTTTCATGAGCGAGCGGTTCATGCCAGCCAGCGCACGACACGCACGGGGCCGGAATTCTTGAAGACGATGAAATCGCCGCTGTCGCGGGCGAAAATCCAGTGCGGGCGCACATCGCAATGCCAGCGCGCCAGCACGCCGTCCGCTCCAACAGACTCAAAGCCGGTAAAGGCTGGCGCGGCGCTATGGTCGTCTGTTTCGATATGGGTAACGCCGCCGCAAACATGGTAGTCGCCGCCAAACGAGCCGAAGACGCCGGGCGCATCGAACGCGACGACGGTGGACGGACTTGTCGGCTGAAACGTCAGATTGCCGTCCTTGTCGCCATGATTCACCCAATTCCCGATGTCATTATTGCCCACTGCGGCGCCGGCCAGCATTTCAACCACGCTGTCCCCCTCAAACGGCGGCGACCAGATAAAGGTGTGCCAGTAGCGTTCCGACGCCAGAATGACGGAGCCGTCGTTCAGCCCGCAAATATGCCAAATTGGCAAGTCAAGGTCGTGATCGGTGAGGCCATACCCGACCCGGCGGACCCCGTTTTCCGTGGCCTTGTACATTTCCAGGATGACATCGTCGCGCTGGCCGCCACGTCCGCTGAAGCCGAGCGTCAGGCAGGAATCGGGGTCGACAAAGACAACCGAGTTGAAGCGTTGATGCGTCCATCCACCATCATCGTCCTTGATCGCCAAGCCTTGAATTTGCAGCCCGCCAAACGAAAAAATGCCCGCCGACAACGCAGCCAGCCGCGCCTTCTGCGCAATGACAATGCGCTCATCGCAGAGGAAATAAAGGTCTTGGTCCGTCTCGCCGAGAAAATCGATTTCGCCTTTGCCCAATATGATTTCGCTGCGTCTCGCTGAGTGCGCAACCGTCAAGCACCCGTCCCAGGGCCAGGTCAGAGTCAGGCCATGCGATGCGACGCTGAGGCTCGACGGCGCGGCGTTGTTGGCAGAGGGGCGGTCAAAGGCCGCTTCCACAGTACCGTATAGCCCACGCAGCCGATCCAGTTCAGCGCGCGCGGCCTTTACCGAGCCCAATTCGTGGCGCGCCACCAGTGCGCCGCTGCGCCGATCGAGAATGCGCAGGCCGCCCGTTTCATCCCAGATCGCCAGGAATCCTTTCGCCAAAGGCGCAGCGCCGGCCATTTTTCGCATTGTCTCCAGCGCGTCGGCGAGCGCGGGCACATAGGGCTGAGGCGTGGCGCTGATCAGAACGGGCCAATCCGGCGGCGTGCGGCTCAGTATTGAACGCGCTTGCGCATGTTGCGGCACACTGTGCGGATCGGCTTCCAGGAGCAGTTGGATCAACACGCGATGCGCCGGCCAACGCTGATCGGCCTGCTCCAACATTGCGCGCCAGCCTCGAAGCAGCGCCGGCCACGAGGCCGAAGCCGCGCCTGCATCGTCACGACGCGCACTTTCGAGACGGGCGATGTCCTGCATCAAATCGGCGACGCGATTGGCGGCGCATTTCGCGGCGACGAAGTCCACACTGTCGATCAAGGCCGTGAGACCTTCAACGTTTCCTGCCGCGCTCAACTGCCAAGGCTGCTCCATGATCCGGCGCAAAGCGGCGCTGTCCTGCACGCGGGCTGTGTCACACAGCCGGTAAAGGCCGGTGTCGGGCGGTATGGAAAACACATCGGCGAGGCGCGCATGCATGACTGCTTTGGCGCTGCCAGCAAGGGTCATTGCGGTCACAACCTCGGTGAACTCACGATGGAAAAAGCGGTAGGTCAATGCGCCATCGACGCGCTGTTCGACCAAATAGGCCGACAGATCCGCGCGCAGCCGCAGCCAAACGATCGCGGGAAGGTGAGGATGATCCCACGCGTGGAACGACCTTGCCCGAAACTCAGCCCACACCGCAGGCGCACGCTCCCGAGCTAGGGCCTGCGCCAACTCGCCGTCGGACAAGCCAAAGCGCGACGCCGCAATCGCGCCCAAGGCTTCGCTCACCAGCGCTGCACCGTGATTGGCCGGCGTGCTCAGCGCAGCAATCCGTGCTCGGATCAATCCCTCGACGGTTTTCTCCAGCCGCCGGCCCGGTTCATCCGAACGCCAGGTGCGCGCTTCTTCAAATGCAAGGCGCGTCCATAGGGGAAGGCCGGGAGAAGCGCGTTGAACCATGGCGCGCTGGCCGAAGGTGAGCGTGCGGCCCGCATCGGCGAGCATTCGGTCCAGCATGGCGCGGCTATCGCCGGAGGCCATTGGCTTTAACCGCATCAACGTTCGCGCGAAGCGCCGGCGCGCTTCCTGCGCCAATGGGCCCGGTCGCACCGAAACAATCACGCGAACATGCGCCGGCAGCGTATCGGGCAGCCAATCAAGCAAGGCCAATTGATCGCTTCGCGAAAACTGATCGAGTGCG
>JBIKVO010000201.1:0-5906 GCA_044356795.1 Caulobacterales bacterium | reverse complement strand
TTTCGCTTGGCGCACAAGGACATCAGTGAGATTTGACGGCAAGGCTTCCTCCGCGCTTGCGGCGATACCGTCAATTTGCCGTCAAACACCGTGGCTGTGAACCAACAGCGTTGGACGGTGCTGGACGTCACGCCGTTGAAAATCAATGATTTTCAGATTGTAGCGGAAGGCCCTGGAAGGGGTTCTGGTGCCTGGGGCCGGAATCGAACCAGCGACACGCGGATTTTCAGTCCGCTGCTCTACCAACTGAGCTACCCAGGCGTTGCGCGAGGTCTGCGCAAGCGATCCAAGGGGGCGCCCAAGGATCAAAGCCGCATTACCGCCGCCCTGGAAACACCGGGCGGACAAGCCCGCGGCGCTCCAGGAAGGGGGGTGTATAGCGGCGGGCGGCGCGCCTGTCCACAAGGACTGCACCCCAGGCAGGCTCATTCGAGCAAACTTTCCGGTAGCGGTTTTGAGGGCTTGGGCGCGGTCTTGGCGGACGTTTCGCGGGCTATCGGAGGGGGGCGGCTGTTGTGAGCAGCGCCAAGGCCAGATTGCGCGGGCTTGAGAGCGGGCGGGCGCCGGCGGGCGCGGACATGGCGGCGATCCTCCCCCATGCTCATGTCGCTTGCATCGTGCAGCCTGTTTTCGATGGCCTGATGGGCGCGATGGAGAGCGCGATTGAGCGCCAACAGGCCTTGGGGATCAACTGTTTTTGCCGACAGACTGGCGACCCAAGAGGCGACTTCGACGCCGTCGCGTCCGGGCGCGCGGCGATGCGGTTCGATGCGCGCGCCGGGCGCCGCGCCTGGTCCATTGAGGGCACGACGACTTCCGAACTGACCGCGCTCTTGCGGATTTCGATGCGGCCGTGCGCCTTTTCGCCGGTTTCGGCGCGTGCAAGATCAGGCGGCAGGGCGTGGTCGGGCAAGCCTTGGGGGGAAGATCGCCGAACGTTCGGCGATCTTGTCTTTTCATTGGCGCTGGCCATTAGCGCTGGCAATTGGCGCGGATTGTCCTTGACCGCAAAGAGATAATGGCCGCGCCGATCGCGGATGTGGCGGCAGATGACTTTCTGCGTGAAGAGGGCGTCACCGGTGATGACCGCGTCGTGAAGAATCGCGATCAGATGGTTGGCGCCAGCCAGCATCGCCGCGATCGCGATGCAAAGCAGCGATTGCAGACTGTCTTGACGCCCCTTGGCGCCCGCGCTTGTCCTCGATCTCACCCAAAGCATCCCAAAGCGCACGGTCCGTGACCGGCCCTCCCATGCCGATGGCCAACCTATAGAGTTCGATTTGCCGCCCCGATCACCCAGCCGAGCCTGCGGTGCTTTGGATAACCCTGCGCGCTGGCGCGACATCGGTGAGAGTGACGTGGGTCTGGGATACGAATGGGCTTGACTTGCGACTGGTTCTCATATGCAACAACCGTCCACTCCAATTGAGAACTGTTCGCATGAAGCTCCCACTCCGTTCAGCCGCCGCAATTTTGGCCCTCGCCCCTTTGGCTTGGGCGAACACCGCCGCCGCAACCAGCGCTGAGACCCTTGTCGTCGCCGATGCGGCCCTTGAGGGTGAACTGATCGACACCATTGTGGTGCGCGGCGAGCGGATCGAGCGCGTCCTGCCCGATGCTGTCGGTGCGCGAATCTTCGCCGGAAAAAAGACCACCAACACCAATCTCGATGAACTGCCGCCGCTCGCCACCGGCCAACTGCGCGAGGCGTTTGCGCTCACCCCGGGCTTGTTGGTGTCGGAGGCGTCGAACCGCAGTTGGGCCAGCATCAATTATCGCGGCCTCGGGGAACCGCACGAAAGCTGGAACATCCTGATTTTGAAGGACGGCGTCGCGGTCAGCCCCGATCCGTACAATTACCCCGCCGCCTATTACACGCCGCCGCTGGACGCTGTCTCTCGGATCGAGTTTGTGCGCGGCGGGTCGAGCCTGTTGTACGGCCCCCAACCGGGCGGCACGCTGAATTATGTGACGCGTACACCGGCGCACGGAGAAACCGGGTTTGCAGCGTCTGCGGCTTTTGGATCGGGCGCGTTCGCCAATCTCTATGCATCGAGTTGGACGGGCGATTTGGATTGGGGCGTGCACGGATATGTGTCACGGGTCGAGGGTGAAGGCCCGCGGTCGGTCAATTCCGATTTCAAAATGCTCAGCGCCGCTGCGACGCTGACCCGAGACGTCGGGCCCGCACGGTTTCACATTGGGCTTGATGTGTATCGCGGCGATTTTGGCGAACCGGGCGGATTGTCGTTGGCGCGCTTCATCGCCAATCCCAGTGATGCATCAACGCCGCTGGATGCAGTGAAGATTGATCGCATTGTGGCGCAAGCAGGCGTTGAAGCCGACTTCGGCGATTGGTTTTTGCAGGGCCGGATCAACGCCAATTATTATGATCGCGCTTCACGCCGGCAATTGGGCGGCAGCTTTGGACAACCCACGCCGGCGGCCAATGTTGCGCTGGTGCAATCGCAAAAGTTCCGCAATCTCACACTCGACTTGCGTTTGCGTCACAGCTTTGCTGGGTGGAGCGAAGAGAATGTCTTGACCGTGGGAACCACGCTGTTTGGATCCAGCGCGCCGGTGACTGTCGATAAAGGCATCAGCCCGACCGATTGGACGGGGGCGGCTGGCGCTGTTGCGCGCACCGAGCGCAATGCCACGGTTGCTGCCTACTTTGCCGAAGCTGCTTTGAATTTCGGCAACTGGACGATCACACCGGGCGTGCGCATCGAGGCCCTCGATCAGAAGGTGCGCGAACATCTTGAATTGTCGAGCGGTTCGTCAACCGGCGGTGGTCCGGGGGCGCCGATTGGTCCGCTGGATGCGCGCAACAACGACGAGTGGATTGTCCTGCCGGGGCTTGGCGTGTCGTACGACATCAGCCCCGATCACGAGGCCTATGCAAATCTCTCACGCGGATTCAAACCGGTTTTGTTCAATGACGGTTTGACATTCCAGGCTGGCGTGAATCCTGCCGCTGTTTTCGAAACCGGCTACAGCCTGAGTGCAGAAGCGGGCCTGCGCGGCGGCTTCAGCGGCGTGCTCAGTTACGACGTCTCGGCGTTTTTTGTACGCCTCGAGAACCAAGTGGGATTTCTCGCCGGGCCGTTGCCCGCATCGGGTGCATTTGGCGCGGTGGGCGTTGGCGGCGCCCGGCGCCAAACCGTTGGGACAATGGAAAACCAGGGGGTCGACATCGCGGCGGAAGTGTCGCTGACGCGCCTGTTCGGGCAAACCAGCGACACCGAAGTTCTGGCTTTCGCCAATGCCTCGCTGCTCAATGCGGAATTTGTGGATGGCGCCGCAAAGGGCGGGCGGCCGCAATATGCGCCAGAGCAATTCCTGCGCGCTGGCTTGATTGCACGCTTTGGCGGACAGGGAAAACTCGCCATCACTGGAACCTATCTCAGCGAACATGCCGGCGCCGATAATGCCGCCGCCGAATTCCGCATCCCTGCTTATGCCGTGTTTGATTTGACCGGCGAAGTGGCGGTGTCTGACCAAACATCTCTATTCGCTGCGGTGAACAATGTATTCGACCGCAGCTACATCTCACGGATTCGCCCCGGCGGCGGCCAAGGCATTGATCCTGGCGCGCCGCGCACGATGACAGTTGGTCTGAAGCTCAAATATTAAGGGATTTCGTCCGGGATCGGTGCACCCTGGAACAGGTCTGTCGGCAGGGACGGTTCCATCGGAATGCCGCTGGCGGCTTCGGCCTCAGCGGCGGCCTCTTCCTGGCGGCGGATGCGCGCAATCACCTGTGCCTGACGCCAAGCGGCGAGATCAGCGGCTTGCGTGAACTGCACATAACCGACGCCGCCGCGATCCAGGCGCACCTGCAACCAGTAGCTCTCCTGGCGCTCGGCGTCGCGGCCGACCAGCACTGCGCCAATCACGCGCAACGGCTGGCCGGGATTCAGTGTCGCGAGTGTTTGGGCGTCGTCATCAACATCGGCGCGCACCCGCGTGCGCTCCCTCACGGTGAGGGGCATCACAGCCAGGGTCGGCTTGACCTCCAACCCGCCGGGCGTACGCTCCTTGAATTCGGAATCGCGTTCCTCCAACGGCGGGGCCACAAAGCTATCGTCTTGCGCCCCCAGCGTCGGTGCAACCGGCGCTGCGCTACCGCGCAGATCAGCCCCGCGGAGTGCGCCCTGCTGTTTGACGGCTTGTGAAACAGCGGTTGGCGCCGCGCCCGCACTAGGCGCACCGCCCCCCGGGATAACGACAATGCTCAAGGCGCCCGCCAGGATTGCCATCGCCGCGCACCCCAGCAGCCGACGCGCGATTCGCTGATCGTCCACAGCAAAGCGCCCGCCCGGCGTTTCGCTTTTGTGGGGAGAAGGTGCTTGCTCCATCGTCTCTGGCGTCACTGTCGTCCCAACCCGGATCACACTGCCTCAGCCAAGCGACCCGATCGCCCCGACTTCAGCGCCTCCGCTAAAAGGAATGCAAGATCGAGCGCCTGCGCGCCATTCAAGCGCGGGTCGCAATGGGTGTGGTAGCGGGAGGACAAATCCTGCTCCGTAATCACCAATGCGCCGCCGAGGCACTCGGTAACGTTCTGCCCGGTCATTTCCACATGCACACCGCCCGGGTAAGCGCCCTCCGCCGGCAGCACATCCATGAAGGTGCGGACTTCTGTGAGGATGCGATCAAACGGACGGGTCTTGAAACCGGTGTCGGTTTTGAGTGTGTTGCCATGCATCGGATCACACGACCACACGACCTGGCGACCCTCGCGCTGCACCGCGCGCACCAGACGCGGCAAACCGCCAGCCGCTTTTTCCGCGCCAAAGCGGGTGATCAGCGTCAGACGGCCCGGTTCATTGGCCGGGTTCAACACATCAATCAGACGCAACAGATCATCCGGCTCCAGGCTCGGACCGCACTTCATACCAAGGGGATTTTTCACCCCGCGGCAAAATTCCACGTGCGCGCCATCCAGTTGGCGCGTGCGATCGCCGATCCAGAGGAAATGGGCAGAGGTATCGTACCAATCCTGCGTGGTGGAATCGATGCGCGTCATCGCTTCTTCAAAGCCCAGCAGCAGCGCTTCATGCGAGGTATACACCTCAACTTGACGCATCTGCGGCGTCGATTCCGGCGTGATTCCGCACGCCTCCATAAACTCCAATGCCTCCGAGATGCGCTCGGCAATCTGGCGATAACGGGCGCCCTGCGGGCTGCCGTCAACGAAACTCAGGGTCCAACGGTGAACATTGTTCAAGTCCGCATAGCCGCCCTGCGCAAATGCGCGGATCAGGTTCAAGGTGGCGGCAGATTGCCCGTAGGCCTTGAGCAGCCGGCCCGGATCGGGCGCGCGCGACTCCGGCGTGAACTCCATCCCGTTGATGATGTCGCCGCGATAGGACGGCAGCGTCACGCCGTCGCGCGTCTCTGTTGTCTCAGACCGCGGTTTGGCGAACTGACCCGCCATGCGCGCCACCTTAACCACCGGCTTGCCGCCCGCGAAGGTCAACACAACCGCCATCTGCATCAAGGCGCGGAAGGTGTCGCGGATCACATCCGGGTGAAATTCTTTGAAGCTTTCAGCGCAATCGCCGCCCTGAAGCAAAAACGCCTCCCCACGGGCAACTTTCGCCAAACTCGCCTTCAAGTTGCGCGCTTCACCGGCAAACACCAGAGGCGGGTATCCGCGCAAAGTCGTTTCCACATCCGCGACTGCACCGGCATCCGGGTAATCGGTGGGGATGTGCTTAGCCTGTTTTGAGCGCCAGCTGGCCGGGGTCCATTTTTCTTTCATCCCGCCACCTTAACGCGCGACGTGCGGCTGCGCCAGTTCGAGCGCCGGGCGCTGTTCACAGGCGCTGCACTCATATCGGGTATGGACCATTGCAAACTGTCCACGTCTTTGTAGGCTGCTTTTCGACGCACCGCCG
>JBIKVO010000200.1:0-5911 GCA_044356795.1 Caulobacterales bacterium | reverse complement strand
CCAAAGGCGGCTGGACCACAAAAATCCCCGCCTTGACCCAAATCCTCGCCTTGACCCAAATCCTCGCCTTGACCGATGCGCAGGGCAATCGCGTGCGCATCGTTGTGCTGCCGGGGCATTGCTTCGACACGATCGGCGCGGTCCCCGTGATCAAAGACATGGGCTTTGACGCCCTCTTGGCCGACACCGCGTTCGTCGCCAATTGGATCATCGCAGGCATGAACCAACGCGGCGCAGAGATCGTTGTCTCGCAGCGTCCGCAAGGGATCGCGCCCCTCGACATCGACGCCGACATCGACATATGGCGCCGCCTCATCGAGAATTTCTTCGCCAAGCTCAAAGAATTCGAAAGTCTCGCCATGCGGTCAGAAACCGACCGCAATGTCAGCGCCATGATCTAGGCCTGCGACGCGATCATCGCGTTGAATATTGTGAGTGTGTGGCCTAGCGGCCGAGGCGGTTGGCCACCAGCCCCAAAGGCGCAGCCGTCGTGCGTTTGGCGACGCGAATAACAATGCGTGATTGCACATCCGAGACCAGTCCGAGAGACAAAATCTTGTCGCGCAGAAAGTCATCATAACCATGCATATCAGTGGTAATAATCCGCAGCATATAATCAACCGCGCCGGTCACGGTGGCGCAGTCCACCACCTCCGGCCAGCGCATCACCGCAGCCTCGAACTTTTCGAGATTTTCACGCGTTGGCATCTGAAGCTTCACGGATGCGATCACTTCAAAATTCAATCCCAACCGCTCCCGGTCCAACAGGGTGACCTGGGCAGTGATCACACCCATTTTCTTCAGTCTTTCGATGCGGCGCCAACAAGGCGACGACGACAGGCCAACCTTTTCGGCGATATCGGCGATCGACAGGCTGGCGTCGGTCTGCAAGAGTTCAAGAATCTTGGCGTCGACAACGTCCATTTCTTCAGACAAAATCCACCCCCAAGAGCAAGTAAAGCGGTTGTGTTTTGCGCGCAACATGCGCCCCTGGGAATGATTAGGCAAGCATTTTCCGGCAAACTGCGTAAAACCTTGCGCGATGAGCCGGTCCCGGAAAGGTCGCGCCGCCGGCAAAGAGCGCGCCGCCGGCCCAGCACAGCCCGATCAGGCTTTAAGGAAACGCCATGAGCAACCGCACCGTCACCCTGGATGACAAATATGCCCTTGAGGAAGGCAGCGCCTTCCTGACCGGCATTCAGGCCCTGGTGCGCCTGCCGATCGACCAAAAACGGCGCGACCGCGCTGCAGGGATGAACACGGGCGGTTTCATCTCGGGGTATCGCGGGAGTCCGCTGGGCGGCTATGATCAGCAGATCCGGCGCGCCGACACATATATGAAGGCCCATGATATATATTTGTGGGAGGGCCTGAACGAAGATCTCGGCGCTACTGCCGTTTGGGGAAGCCAGCAGGTTGGCGTCATGCCGGGCGCGCGCTTCGACGGCGTGTTCGGCATTTGGTACGGCAAGGCGCCGGGCGTGGACCGGACAGGCGATGTGTTCAAGCACGCCAACTTTGCCGGCGCCTCAGAAAAGGGCGGTGTACTCGCTATTGCCGGTGATGATCACGCCTGCAAAAGCTCAACCCTGCCCAGCCAATCGGAGTTCGCATTTGCCGATGCGGAAATCCCGGTGCTTTCGCCGTCGAGCGTGCAGGAAGTGCTGGACTTCGGCTTGTTTGGCTTTGCGTTGAGCCGCTATTCGGGCCTGTGGACAGGCATGATCGCGCTGGCTGACACGATGGATTCCGGCGCCGTGATCAATCTGGGCGCGTGGAAGGCGCCGGTTTTGTTTCCTGAAAATCCGCTCCTGGCTGGCGCTGTCGGTTTGCGCCAGGGCGATAAGCCGATGGATAAAGAAGCCCGGATGCGGCTGGTAAAATTGCCGGCCGCGCAAGCCTTTGTCCGCGCCAACAGCATGGATCGCGTGGTGCTGGCGTCCCCCCGTCCGCGGATTGGAATCGTCGCGACAGGGCAGGCTGTGCGTGACGTGTTTGAAGCCTTTGAAGCGCTGGGTTTGAGTGAGCAGCTGCTCAAGGACGCTGGCGTTTCCGTGTTCAAGGTGGCGATGCCCTGGCCGCTGGAGCCGACAGCAATCCGCTCTTTCGCCAAGGGCCTCGAAACAGTTTTGGTGGTCGAACACAAGCGCGACCTGATCGAACATCAATTGAAGGCGATCTTGTATGATTTGGCAGACAGCGTTCGCCCGCGCGTCATTGGCAAACGCGACATGGACGGCGCGCCCTTGCTTTCGGAAGTGTCGTCGCTGCCGATCCCGGCGATTGCGCGCGCAATCCAGGCGCAACTGCCTCACGATGCGCGCTCGCCCCAGGCGGATTCGTACTTCGCGCGCGTCGCCAAGTCATTGGAGGCCGCCGATGCTCTGCATACAGACGTTGTCCGTAAGGCGCATTATTGCTCAGGCTGTCCGCACAATACGTCAACGGTTGTGCCGGAAGGTTCGCGCGCCTTGGCCGGCATTGGCTGCCATTATCTCGCGACCTTCATGGGGCGCGCAGACTTCACCTCCCAGATGGGCGGCGAGGGCGTGGCCTGGATCGGCCAGGCGCCGTTCACGGACGAAAAGCACGTGTTCGTCAATCTTGGCGATGGAACCTATTCGCACTCTGGCTCACTCGCCATTCGCGCGGCGGTCTCTTCGGGTGTGTCGCTCACGTACAAGATTTTGTATAATGGCGCCGTCGCCATGACAGGCGGGCAGGAGGTGGAAAGCGGCCAGACAGTTGCACAACTTGTGCATCAATTGCGCGGTGAAGGCGTGGCAAAAGTTGTTGTTGTTGCCGAAGATCCAGATCGCCATATCCAGAAGGGCGAATTGGGCCCGCTGGTAGACATTTATCCGCGCGATCGCCTTAATGAAGTGCAGGTTGCGTTGCGCGCCGTGCCTGGCATCACCGTGATCATTTATGATCAGGTTTGCGCCACCGAGCGTCGTCGAAAAGCGAAGCGTGGACTTGTGCCGTTGAAAACCAAACGCGCTTTCATCAACACCGCAGTGTGTGAGGGCTGCGGCGATTGCAGTGTTCAGTCCAACTGTCTCAGCATCGAGCCGATTGAAACCGAGCTTGGCGCCAAACGGCGCATCAATCAATCCAGCTGTAACCAGGATTTGCGCTGTGTTGACGGCTTTTGCCCAAGCTTTGTCACGCTGGACGGCGCCACCAACGCCAAACGTGAGCAGAAAGCGTTTGCGCCGAACACGGATGGTTTGCCTGACCCCCATCCCGCTGCTGTCGACACTGCCTATAATATGCTGTTTACCGGCGTGGGCGGCACGGGTGTGACAACCATCGCCGCGATTGTGGGCATGGCCGCTTATATTGACGGCCTGGGCGCCTCAACGCTGGACATGACTGGCCTTGCGCAAAAAGGCGGTCCTGTGATTAGTCATATCCGCATCGCGCGCTCGCCCGATCAAATCCGCTCTGGGCGCACGCCGCCGGCAAGCGCCGATGTTATGATTGGCGGCGATCTTGTGGTTGCTGCCGGGGTTGACGCTTTGGCTTTGATGGATGCGTCTCGCACGCGTGCGGTCGTAAATCTGGATGTGATTCCGACGGCTGCCTTTGTGTCGGATCGGTCGCTGCGTTTTGAAGGCGGCGCAATGCGGCGCAAGCTCGAAAAGGCGGTTGTAGGCCTGGATGCGGTCAATGCGGAAGGTTTGGCGGAAGAACTGCTGTATGATCAGCTATACTCTAACATGATCATGTTGGGCTTCGCCTGGGGCAAAGGATTGGTGCCGATTTCGCACGCCGCTTTGGTTGAGGCGATTAGGCTGAACGGCGCTGGCGTGAAGGAAAACTTGCGAGCATTTGCGATTGGTCGTTTGGCCGCGCAGGCGCCGGATCGGCTGCCCACCCGTGCGCCGGCGCGGCCCCCGGTTGTCGTGAAAACCCTTGATGAGATCATCACGCACCGCACCCAACTTCTGACCGATTATCAAGACAGCGCTTATGCGCAGCGTTATCGCCGGCTTGTGGATGCAGTGCGCACGCGAGAAAGCGAACTCGGGCTTGATCAGTCGTTGACGATGGCGGTTGCGAAGAATTTTGCAAAGCTGATGGCCTACAAGGATGAATATGAGGTCGCGCGCCTTTATACCAATGGCGCTTGGGAGAAGGCGCTTGCGTCGACCTTTGGCGGCGCGCCGAAAATTCAATTTCACCTCGCGCCGCCTCTCTTGTCGAAGCGTGACAAAGTGACGGGTCATTTGAAAAAGCGCGCATATGGTGACTGGGTATTCGGTGCGTTCAAGGTTCTGGCGAAATTCAAGACTTTGCGCGGCGGGGCCTTTGATGTTTTCGGCAAAACTGAAGAACGCCGGATGGAACGGGCGCTGCGCGACAGCTATGAGGCTGATGTCATAGCGATGTTGGCGACGCTGTCTGCGCAGACACATGACATCGCCGTCAAGATTGCAGAAATCCCCGATCAGATCCGCGGATTTGGCCATGTTAAAGAGGCGTCCGTGATCAAGGCGGCGCAATACCGGGCAACGCTGAAGGCGGCGTTTGATACCGCAGCGAAAGCGCCGGTGCATGCGCCGCAGGCCGCCGAGTGAAGCCCTGGGGCAGGCCGACTTTCTGCCGCTCAGATCGTGGATTACGTCGTTAGCGATGTCGGATTGGGTGGGAGCGCGCGTGCGGGAAGGTGAGATTTTTGGGGTCGCGGGACGGTGTCGTCGGACCGACGGGGTCAAGATCTCAATTCTGCAAGAGGTCGGTGAGATTGAATGGTCTGTGACGGACCTCGCCCAGCGGCATGATCTGACGCGCGAACACATCTACCAATGCTTCAGACCTCAGGGCGAAGGCGCTTTGGCCGCCCTTGGGTCGCGCAAAGTCCAATCGTTCGATCTTCATCGCGTGGGTTCCAGCTTCAACGAGCCTGGGCGTTTCAGACGACTTTCCGGCTGGCGGTTCTGCAGAAGTCACCTCGCTGCTGCGCAATCATCGTATCGTTCGTGGTCATGTTCGGAGTTCCTCTTCGTCGAAGAACACCGATGCGTGATTTGCGTTGCCGGCCCCCCGAGGGGGGCGGCAATGCACCCATAGCCAATCACCTTCACGGCACTTTCCAGGCGTTACGTTACACGGCCTAATGGCTTTGCCTGCATGAACATCCCCGACAGCCGAGGGTGACCCTGCCGAAAAGCCGCTCACATACCGCTTACCCAGCCAGCGCCAGGCTGGCCGAGGTCCATCTCAGATCCCGGACGTCACGCCATCGCGGCGGACGATGTCCATGTCGGAACCGGTGGTCTGCGCCGATCTCGGAACAGCGGGTCGATGTGCTCCGGAATTCGCAGCATAGGATAAACGCGCAAACTTTTGAGTTTGAAGCAGCTTATCTCAGATCGACGATATGTGGTCGGCTTGGGGTTGCTTTAGATTGGGGAGGCGGCTAAACACCCGCCTCCCGCTTGCGGCGTTCGGTGGCGTAGCTCAGTTGGTTAGAGCGTGGGATTCATAACCCCAAGGTCGGTGGTTCAATTCCACCCGCCACCACCAAGGGCCGCTTGAAGTTTTCGAACATCTCCCGGGCCTTGCCGACCCCAAAAAAACGCCGCGTGTATCCCTGGTGTACCCCGCAGAGGGCAAGCCGCAACAAATTGTGATCAGCCCGGTCTCTCGCATACAGCCCGATGCGCCCCTGACGGGCCCGCCTCCCGCAAGTGCGCGTCGTGCAAGCTTCTCGCCGAGTATTGAAGTTCGACCCGCCCTAACTTACCCGCAACGACCATTGAGCCTGCTGGCAGCAGAGCGCACCTTTGGCTGCATCAGCGCGGGGGGCGGCGTGACCCGGCCGCACCCGGCGCGGGTATCGCGGCCAGGATCGGGTTGGCGGAAATGGGCTGCGCGGACACTTGAAAGGAGAGAAGGGCGCGGT
>JBIKVO010000198.1:0-5936 GCA_044356795.1 Caulobacterales bacterium | reverse complement strand
CCGCGTTCCTGCCGAAAAATCCTTATCCGCCAATGCTTTCCGAGGAATTCCGCGGCATTCCGCCAGATGGCCGAAAAAGAACAAATGGTGCCCAGAAGAGGACTCGAACCTCCACGATGTTACTCGCCAGTACCTGAAACTGGTGCGTCTACCAATTCCGCCATCTGGGCATGAGGCCTGCGCCTCAAGGGCCGGGTGTGTAGGGGAAACGGGTGCGGGCGTCAACGGCCGTTGCCCGGCGGCAGCAGGGGAAACGTTGGCGTGGCCCAATTCGCTGTGCCGGTCGCCTGCAGGCCCATAATCATGAGTGTGGGGCCTCAGGGCGCACCGACCTCGCCCGGCGTCCAGAGAAATACCTCATCCATACGCTTGCCAAATACAGGGGCGATCCGAAACGCCACATCCAAAGACGGGGCATAGCGCCCTTGCTCAATCGCGGCGTTGGTCTGCCGTGTGAGGCCGACACGGGCGCCGAAGTCTGCCTGCGTCATGTCTTCGGCCAAAAACCTCAGCGGCTTGATCGGATTGGAGAGCCATTCGCGCATATCCTCAGGCGGCATGACGCGCCGTCCGATCGGCGAAGGCAATCATGCCGTTGCGCGCCACGTCAATCATCACAATGACCAGCAGCGCCGCGTTCACAAGACGCCTGCCGCTGCGGTCAAAGGGTCGCGCCATGCCCACAAGACGAACGCCAGCGATCCGCCCGTCATACGCAAGCCGGGTCGCGCGGGCATTGATGGCCTGATCTCGTTCATCCTGGCTCAGCGGCGCACAGCGTTCGCGCGCCTTTATGCCAGAAGCCCGATCGCATAGCCGCAGGCATGGGCGCTGGCCGCGCTGGTCAGAGCGATAAAGCGCTGCGGGATCGTCTCGATTGCCTGGGCAATGCCGCAAGGACGGCAAAATCGGTGAGAGTGGCGCCGGTCATGGTGACAAGCGACAGCCAAGCCCGCGCCTCTTGCGGCGCCATGGCGGCCTTTCCTTCCCAAACCCGGCGATCCAGAAATTATCGATCGCGAACCGCGTGTCCAGAGTTCTTGACATAACGGTTGCTCTTGCGAACCTCAAGCAAGCGGGTGTATCGGGAAAAAGTCACGTGCTGCGGCGGCGTAGGGTAAACGCGCTGTAAACCGTTTCCGGTGATTCTTTGGCGACGATGGCTGATGGCGAACTTCCCCGATTGAGCCGTGCAATCGACGCGCCGGCGCCGATTGTCTCGGTGCTGTTGGCCGATCCCGATGACGCCAACCGCGCCTATGCCGAAGAGCGGATGGGCGCGCTGGGCTTTCGGATTGTGACCGTCGCGGACGGCGAAGCGGCATTACATCAGCTGCACGGTGATCACTTTGACATCGTGTTGATGGCGCTGGACTTGCCGCGCGCCGGTGGTCTGGACTTGCTGCATACAATTCGCGCCGATCCAATGCGCGCGACGATGCCGGTGCTGGTTATCGTGCATCGCGATGAAACCGCCGCGATGGATGCCGCTTTCGCAGCCGGCGCTACGACATTTTTGTCGCGTCCACTGCATTGGCCGGCGTTGGCGCATCAAATTCGTTTTGTGCTGCGGGCACAAGCGCAGACAGAGGCGTTGCGCGAGGCGCGCAACGCGGCGCTGCGCGCAGACGCCTTCAAGACCAATATGCTGCGCCTTTTGCAGCATGAATTGCGCACGCCCTTGGCCGTGATGGTCGGGTTTTCAGAGCAGATCGCGTCGGCGCCAAATCACAAACGCGCCGCGCAATATGCCGATGAGGTGATCGCGGCAGGGCGCAAGCTGAATGCACAATTTGGGGCCGTGTTCTGCGCGGCGCACGTCTTGGCTGGCGAAATGCGGTGGGAGTTCGACGATCTTAAAGTGCAAGATTTGTTCGACGCGGTCCAGCTCGGCGAAGAGTCCGCCGCGGTCGAACGTCATGTGATGGTGCGTTATCTGCTCGATTGTCCAAGTGCGGTGTTGCAGGCAGACATCCGCTTTTTGCCACTCGCGGTTGGGCATTTGGTTCGCAATGCGATCATCCATGGCGGCGATTCAGGGCGTGTGGATGTGGTGGCGACGGCGCAGAAAACCGACGCTGGCGAGTGTGTGGCTATTGTTGTGCGCGATCACGGGCCAGGCTTAAGCGCTGATGTGATGGCGCAGTGTTTTGAGCTGTTCGGTCAAAGCGAAAGCGCGCTGACGCGCAGCGAGCATGGCATCGGCCTTGGATTGCCTTATGCCCGCCGCGTCGTCGAAGCACATGGCGGAAATCTGCGTTTGATGACGCCACGCGAAGGCGGCTTGGCGGCCACCGTTACATTGCCGGCGCGCTTGCCGGTGTTTCAAACGATTGGCCAGATGCGCGTGGGGTGAGGGCGCTGCCGGCCCTCAGGGCCGCCACGTTTCGTTGTCGCCTTCGGTCTCTGCGGCACGCGCTGCGCGTACCAATCCGAAAGCATCCCGCATCACATCAATCACGCCCGTGCGGGCAACGCCGGACACTGTGCGCACATCTTTGCCGATCGCACGCGCGAGGCTGGAGCGTTTGCGATTGATGCTGGCGGTATCAAGCGCGTCGATTTTATTAAGACAAACAATTTCGGGTTTATCGGCGAGGCCTTCACCATAGGCCTCCAGTTCTGTGCGCACGGTGCGATAGGCCTGGGTTGGGCTGTCGCTGGTGGCGTCGATCAAATGAATCAACACGGCGCAGCGTTCAACATGACCGAGAAAACGCGTGCCGAGGCCGGCCCCATCGGCGGCGCCTTCAATCAGGCCAGGAATGTCAGCCAGAACAAAGCGTTCACCCTCGCTTAAATCAACAACACCCAAATGCGGATGCAGCGTTGTGAACGGATAATCCGCCACTTTGGGCGTGGCCGCGCTCACTGCCCGCAAAAACGTGCTTTTGCCGGCATTGGGCAATCCGACGAGCCCAACATCGGCGATCAGCTTAAGCCGCAGCCAAATCCAGCGTTCCTCTCCTGGTAGGCCTGGATTGGCGTGGCGGGGCGCCTGGTTGACGGGGCCCTTGAAATGCGCATTGCCAAAGCCGCCATTGCCGCCACGCAGCAACAAGGCGCGCGCGCCGCGCTCTGTAAGATCCACCAGCAGCGTTTCGCGGTCCTCTTCAAACACTTGCGTGCCCACTGGCACCTTCAAGACGATGTCTTCGCCATTGGCGCCGTGGCGATTGCGCCCCATGCCGTGACCGCCGGTTTTGGCCTTGAAATGCTGCTGGTAGCGATAGTCGATCAGCGTGTTCAGGCCGTCCGTGGCTTCGATCCATACATCTCCGCCTTTGCCGCCGTCGCCGCCATCTGGGCCGCCATATTCAATAAATTTCTCACGCCGAAACGAGACGGATCCGCCGCCCCCATCGCCGGAACGAATATAGATTTTCGCTTGATCGAGAAACTTCATGGCGGTGAAACCGCGGCGGCCGAGGCTTCAGCCGCCGCGCTTGTCCTTAGGGGCGCAAACGGTTCGGGCCACGGTAAAGATAGGTTACTTCGCGCACATTCGATGCGCCCAGCAAAACCATCAAAACGCGTGTCAAGCCCAGGCCAAAACCGCCATGGGGCGGCATGCCATACCGGAAGAAGCTGAGATAATCCTCCAGCGGCCCCAGCGTGTAGCCCTTCTCTTCCGCCTGTTTCACGAGGCGATCATAGCGGTGTTCGCGTTGCGCGCCGGTGGTGATTTCCAGCCCCTTCCACAACAGGTCAAAGCCCAGGGTGATGCTTGGATCCTTCTCGTCGCGCATATGATAAAACGCGCGCACTTCCTTCGGCCAATCTTTCACGAACACAAATTCATGGCCGGTCTTTTCCTTGATGACGCCGGCAAGGCGGCGTTCCGCTTCGGGATCAAGATCGGCGGCGCGGCCGATTTTGTGGCCGGTTTGCGCCACCAGTTCGCGCGCTTCTTCCATCGTCACACGCGGGAAGGGCAGTGTCGGAACGACAACATCAACGCCAAAAATTTCTTGAATTGCGTCGCCGTGCCTGGCCTTCACGCCGGCGAGCACATAGGTCAGCCATTCCTCTTCAAACTTCATCACATCTTCGTGGCTGTTGACCCATGAAATCTCGACATCGACAGATGTGAATTCGGTGTCGTGGCGCGAGGTAAAGGAAGGGTTCGCGCGAAACACCGGTCCGATTTCGAACACGCGCTCAAAACCCGCCGCCATCGCCATCTGCTTATAGAATTGCGGCGACTGCGCGAGAAATGCCTTGCCGCCAAAATATTCCAATTCAAACAATTCGGCGCCGGACTCAGACGCCACACCCATCAGTTTCGGGGAGTGGATTTCAATGAAGTCCTGCTTCAGCCAGTATTCCCGCATCAAGTGCTCAACGGTGGTTTGCACCTCAAACAGGAGGAAGTCTTTTTCGTTTTTCAGGCTCACGCCGCGCCAGTCGATTTTCTTGTCCAGCGCGCTATCGGGTTGGATCGGCAGGGGCGCTTCGGCAAGGCCATTGATGGTGAATGTTTTGGCCTGGATTTCGATCCCGCCAAGCTTCACATTCGGCGCCGCGACGCACTTGCCCGTCACCGTCACCGCCGAGCCGATCGACGGGGCCTCAAAGCCTGCGCCCATGCTTTCCTTGTCGAGCGCGATTTGCACGGCGCCTGTGCGCTCGCGCAGCACCACGAAGAACATCCGCTTCTGGTCGCGCACCACGTCGACGAAGCCGCGGACCATCACCTCCTGGTCGATTTTCGAAGCGAGCGCGCCGATAGGGGTACGTTCCATAAGTGTTGTCCTTTCTGAATGGATGCAGCGCTCAGGGGTAAATGCGCCGCCGGATTACCCGTGGGAAGGGGATCGCGTCTTTTACATGGTCTAGCTGCAACATCCAGCGGATCAGCCTTTCAACTCCGGCGCCAAAGGCGATGCGCGGGGGGGCGCCAAAGGCGATCGTTTCTTTAACGAAGGCATAGGCTGGGTCCTGGTCACGGCCATCGGCGCCCATGCGGCCAACCAGTTCGTCTAGGCTCTGATGCTTTTGTGCTAACCCAAGAATTTCGCCAAAGCCGTCATTGGCGATCAAGTCCGCCACGAGAACTCGGGTCGGATCGTCTGCCTTGAGGGCGTACGGAAACGGTTCGGTGTCGGCCGGCGGGTAGGCGATCCAGAAGGGGGCGCCAACCAGTTTGGACAGCTGCTCCTCTTCAGAACTTCCAATCGCGTGATTTTCGGGTAATGCACACCCCGCCGCATGGAGAATGTCGGCTGCCTCGCGGTGCGTCATCACCCGGTAGGGAGGCGCCGGCGGCAACTTTGCCGGTCGCACCGGGTCTGGAAGGGCTTGGTGAATGGCCGTCAGCTGTTCAATCAGATGTGCGATCCAGGTTTCAACAAGGATGCGTCCGTCGTCCAAAGTCATGAACGGCGCTTCGGCTTTAATGTGCGTGTACTCGACAAGGTGGCGGCGACTACGCGATTCCGCGCCGCGAAAGCTGGGGCCGATTGCAAGCACCGGCCCCATGCCAAGCGACAGGGCTTCCAAATAATAGGCCGTGCACTGAGTGAGAAAAACAGACTCGCCATTGACCGCGATCGGGACCGCGGTGCTGCTGTCGTACAAGGTCACGGGGGTTAAGATCGGGGGGGTGACCTCGGTGAAGCCCTGCGAGCGGAACCAGCTGCGTGTGGCCCACAGCAGATCGTCACGGTAGCGCGCGATCGCGGCGAAGGTCGGGTTCCGGGCCCAGAGGTGACGACGATTCATCACGTCTTCGCTGCTCAAGTCTTTGCGGCTGAGCGGCGTTCGAAAAATATCAGCAGAGGTTGGCGCGCTGCGGACCGTCATGCTGTCAAGCCAAAGCAGCCCCTCGACATCCGGCGTTGCCACAATGGACAAGGCTGTGCCCAGAACGGGGGCTTGCGGAGCGTTGGGAGACTTTCGGCAAGCAATTTGAAGAGCTTTTTTCCCAGTCCACA
>JBIKVO010000197.1:0-5942 GCA_044356795.1 Caulobacterales bacterium | reverse complement strand
CGCCCACACCAGCGCCACCCACAGGGCAAGCCAGGCAAAACTGACCGCCAAAGGGGATGCCGGGATTGCGGGGGCGCTCAGGGTGCGGATGGTCCAGGACTGGGCCTGCGCCGTGTCAATGCCGCGTCCGCCCATGATCGCTTGGCCCATCGCCCCGCGCAGCGCTGCAATATGGGTGCGCGCCTCGGCTTGCTTGGCCAGCGCGGCCAACACGCCTGTGCCGGCGGCGTCGGTCATCGCCAGGGATTGCGACAATGTCGGGGAAAGCGCCTGCAGGCTCGCCGTCAGGTCGCTTTGCTGTTGCAGGCTTGCGTCAAACGCCGCGCGCGCCGGCGCCGTCGCCGCATCGATGGCGAGGCTGACCACATAGCGCGACTTCGCCCATGCCGGCACGTCAAACCCGCCCCTCTCCAACTCCGGGTGGTCGTTGAGGAAGTCGCGGGCAAGGCTTTCGGCAGTCTTGACCGCCGCAATCTCGGCGCTGCGGGCGTCGGCCAGAAAAGCAAGGCGCGCGGGGGCCGGCGACAAAGCCTGGGCGCCGGCGGTGATGGCGCTGGGGCCAAGGGCGGTGATGATCAGCCAGGCGACAAACAGCGCCGCCGCGCCGCCAATGCCCGCCCGGTCCAGGCTGTTCAGCGTCACGCAAAGGCCGGCCCAGAACGCCAGACCCAAGCCGGCCGCGAGGCTGAACATGGCAAAGGCCGCGCCGCGCGCGCCCTCCACGCCGCCGCCAAGGATCGCCTGCACGCTCAGCGCCCCGCCCAGCGGGACAGCCGTCAGCAGCGTGCGGGCCGCGATCCGCGCCAACAGGATGCGCGCGGGCTTGGCCCCATGCGCCAGCAGCAACGCGAAGCGGCCCGTGCCGTGATCGTCTGCCA
Organism: Caulobacterales bacterium; assembly: GCA_044356795.1. GTDB lineage: Bacteria > Pseudomonadota > Alphaproteobacteria > Caulobacterales > Aquidulcibacteraceae > JBIKVO01. Next base: position 5,064 of record JBIKVO010000197.1, on the reverse strand, counting down.
GCAGGCCGGCGCACAACACAATCAGGATCAGCGGCGCAATCACGCTGGCCACAAAGGCGAAGTCAAACCGCACCAGCGCCAAGCTTTGCGGATTGTCGACCTGATAATTGTCGAACACCCGGTGCAGGGGCGTCGACGGTGCGGCTTCGCCGACGATCGGATCAAGTCCGGTTCGACCGGTGGCGAAATCAAGCAATAGCGGCGCGTCGGCCAGTATCCGCATCCGAATGGTGTGGGGGCCCTGCATGGCTTGCGGGGCGTGGTTTGTCGGGGCCTGTGCCGTCTGCGCCAGGGCCTTTGCTTCCGCGATCGCAGCCCGATGGGCGGCCTGCGCGCCAAGCCCCGTGAAAGCCGCCAGGGCCGCCGCGCCAAGCAGCACCGCCAGCGCCGTCGCCGCCGCGCCAGAGCGCCACAGCATCAACAGGTCCCATCCGATCAGGCGCCAGAAAGCCATGCGCTTATCTCCGCCGCAGGGCAAATAACGTGGACACAAGCGCCAGCGCCACCCCCCCCATCAGCCACCCGAGCAATGCCAGACCCTCCCGCCATGCCCCGCCCGCCACCGAGGAAAGCGCTGGGGGCGCATAGTGGAAGTGCGGGGTTTGCGCCCACAGCGTGCGATCGGCCAGATAGGCGCCGCCGCGGTCGCCGGCGTTGACTATGTCGTCTTCGTTGAGTTGGCGGATGATCGAGCGGCGTTGGGCCTCGGCCTGTTCGAGAAAATTGGCGTGGTGGGTGAAGTCTGTCCCAGTCAAGCCCGCCGATAAGCTGGTAAAGGCGATGGCCGGCGATATCGCGGTGAACGCAAAACGCACATCATCCTGGCGCGCGAAACGTGCGCGCAATTCGCCGTAGCGGCGATCATGGATCACATCGCCGATCTCTTCGCCCCGTTGCAGGCGCAGGCCCCGAACACTCAAGACGCGGCCCTGCTCGTCCGTGACGGTTGCGCTGGCGGGCGTGGCGTGGCCGTCGCCGTCGGCGATCACGGCAGCGCGGGTTTCGGCGCGCAGGGCGGCGACAAAGGTGGCCGAGATGGGCGCCGGCGCCGCCGCCTCCGCCACGGTCATGGCGAGGCGGGGGGCGGCCAGCACGGCCAGCGCCCACACCGCCAGCGCGCACAATAAGCTGGCCCGCATCGTGGAAAACCACGCCGAAAGCGCCACCCCCAGAACCGCGAAAATCACGCCATAGCCAAGGGCGGCCCCACTCCACAACAGCAGTCGGCTGGCGGCGTCCGGATAGAGGCCGGCGCCGGTGATGATCTGTATCCAGACGCTGCCGGTCGCGGCCAGCAGAAGCCCCACGCCCATCGCCAGCGTCAGGCTGGCAGCGCCCAGCACTTTGCCGGCGGTGATCGCCCACGCCCCCGCACCATGGGCCTGCAGCACGGCGAGGCGTCCCTGCTCGCGTTCGCGCGCAAGGTTGAAGGCGGCGATCATCAGGCCCGCCAGGGCCAGCAGATGCTGAACAATCCAGGCCGGCGTCAGCGCCCCCAGGGGGGAGGGGTCGGCGCGATCCTCGGCCGGTCGCGCTTCGGCCGGGCGCTGCAGATGCGCCTCCATCAAGACATGGCCGCCGACATAGGTGCGCAGCCCCGGATCGACATCATCCAAAGCGCTTGGCGGGCGCACCGCGAAGCGCGAAAAGTGGGCGGCCGCATGCGGATTGCGGGCGCCTTGCGCCAGCCATGTTTCGCCATCTTGAGCCTGCGCCGCCGCCATGGTGCGGGTGGCTTCTGCGCGGGCGACGGCGGCGGATAACGCGCTGGCAAACGCCAGCGCCACAATCGCCAAGCCGGCCCACCACAACCAGCCGGCGCGCAGCGCCTCGCGCCAATCCTTGGCCGCGATCGCGAAAGCCGCCCTCATGCCGTCCCCCGCATATGGGCCACGTACAGCGCTTCCAACCCTTTGGCGTCCACATCCCTCGGTGTGGTTTCCACCACCACGCGCCCGGCCTTCAAGATGAGCATTCGGTCGGCGATATCGTGGGCGCGGAACAGGTCATGCGTGGCCATTAACACCGCAGCGCCGGCCTTGGCGCGGGCGCGGATGGCGGCGGTGGTTTCCATCGCGGCGACCGGGTCCAACCCCGAGAGCGGTTCGTCCAGCACCAGCGCCTTGGCCCCCTTGGTGATGGCTATGGCCAGCGCCGTCTTTTGGCGCATACCTTTGGAATAGTCCGCCACCCGCCTGCTTGCGGCGCTTTCGGGCAAGCCTGCAGCCATCAGCGCGGCCAGCGCGTCCGCCCGGTTGGGCCGCTTCTGGCCGGCGAGATCGGCGAAGAATTGCAGCGTTTCGATGCCGGTGAGGCTGGGATAAAGGCCCGCAGTTTCAGGCACATAGGCAAGCTTGGCGCGGGCGGCGTTGGGGTCCGCGCCGACTGCGACGCCGTCGACCAGCGCTTCGCCCTGGCTTGGCGCGATCAGGCCAAGAAACAGTGCAATGGTGGTGGATTTGCCGGCCCCATTGGCCCCGAGCAGGGCCATGACGCGCCCTGGCTCAACCTGGAACGACAAGCCATCCAGGGCGACGGCGTCGCCATATCGCTTTGTTAGACCGCGCGCTTCCAGCATCCATCTAACCCCATGACTGCAAAAACGTTATACTATTACGCCGCACTCGTCATGCAGGCTCTTGTCATGGGCATTGTGACTGCCGCTTTGTTTGTGACGTTTGGGGCCAGCCCCGCTTTTGCCCAGGGGCCGGCCGCTGACGGCGCCGACGAGAATGTGGTGATCGCTCAGGCGCAGCGCGATTTCAGCCTTGATCTGCTAGGCAGTGTGGATCGCAACGACCAGACCGAGATCATCGCGCGTGGCCGGTCAAGCGTGGTGGAGGCGGATTTCGTGCGCTTTGATGCCTCGCCCGCGGCCCGCTGGAGCGCAATCGATGATCCCGTGTCGTGGATTGTCGGCGCCTTTTGGAAAGCCATCCTGGCGCTGAATATGGATGTGCAGCATGGTCGTTCTTCCACGCCCGTGGACAGCCTGTTGGTGATTGGCTCGTGCGGCGATGCTGCGTGTGATCTCACGACGGGCGAAGGCTTTGCAGCCGGCTTCAAGGCGCGCTGGATGGATGGGCGCCTGCAGGCCACGCTGGCGTTTTTCGATTTGTCGCAACAGGACAGTCCATCAACCAACCCAAACAATTGCGTGCAAGCGATCCCAATTGGCGAGAATGAAAGCCATTCTCAATGCGCTGGAGGATGTGACGATTGCAGCTATTCTGCATTCGTGGAAGCCGAGGATGCGCGGTGTGTTGAATTCGGCGCCGTGCGAACGGGCAACACGCCACCCAGCCTACCGGAGGTGGTGGCGAATGTGTTTGCCGATTGGCGCTTTGGGCCCGATTGGTCTGCAGGCCTTGCGGTGCGGGCAGTGGACGGCGTGTTTGCAAACGCCTCCAGCACGACCTGCTTCCCAGGCTCGACGCTGATGGATGCGGATGTGTGCTGGCGCATCGCGGCTGGGGTTGAAGTGTCGACGATTGGCTGCAAACTCGGCGACGAAGACTGCGCCGTGTGGAGGACCGGCGCCTGCGGTCAAGACGCGATGGCGAATATCGGCCCTGGCTGCAGCGTCTTGGGGACAATCGGCCTGCAATTATTCGACCGCGTGGCATACCGCTTCGATCTTGTTGCCGTCGGGATCGCGCACGAAGGCTGCGTAATAATTCGGATGATAGTCGGTGCGCAGGCCCGGTTGGCCGTCGTCGATGCCGCCGCGCTCGATCGCGGCGATGTAAAACGCATCAACAGCGGCGCGCGTGGCGGCGCGAAAGCACACATGCACGCCGTTGCCGATACTGGCTGGTTGGCGATTGAACGGCAGCTGCACCCAGAAATAGGGGGCGGTCGGCTCCCCATAGCCGACCGCCGCCAGCGCGCCGCCGACCTCGACGGGATACACCGGCAAAATATCCAGTGTGCCCAACACTGCATCATAAAAGGCTTTCGCCTTTTTGACATCTTTGCAGCCGATGGACACATGATCGAGGGCCATGGATCAAGCCTTTCTGAGTGAGTCAAAATGCATCACGGTGCGGCCAAGTGCGGCGGCGCATGCGGCGGGCGCGAAGTCTGCGCTGTCGCGCCGGCAAAAACCGTGGCCCGCTTCATAGATGTGGATTGGGATGTCGGGATAAGCCTTGCGCACGCGATCCACGTCGCTCATCGAGATGGCGGGATCGGTCGCGCCATAATGCAACATGGTTGGGACGTTTGGTTTCCAGTCGAGGAGATCAATAATCAGGCGGCCATAAAAAGACGATGCGCCAGACAGCTTTTCACATTGCGCCGCCGCCGCCCAGGCCGCCGCGCCGCCATAACAAAAGCCGGTGACAAAGATGGACCCGCCCGCGCGCGCCGCGCACCAATCAATCGCGGCCTGTGCATCGCCGATCACCTGCGGCCATGGCGTTGCGGCGACCGCCGCACGCCCCTTTGCAACGCCCGCCTCGTCATGGTCGGCATGGAAGTCGCGCGCGATGCGTTCAAACAATGCGGGCGCGATCGCGTCATAGCCGGCCTCGGCAAGGCGCACGCACATGTCGTCGATATGGCGCGTGAGCCCGAAAATCTCCTGCAGCACAACAACAGCGCCTTTGCGGGGGCCTTGCGCGCTGACAAAGCGGGCCTGCAGCATGAAGCCGTCGTTGGCATTGATCACAATCACGGTTTCAGTCATGGACGATCCGTCGCCTTGATGTGCACGCCGCTTGTGCTGCAGACGGGCGCGCGTGTCGATGCGTCCTTTGGCGTCGCGGGCGTCGCATTATCAACCTCCAGTGGCAGCACAGCCGAGGCAAAGCCGTAGGCCAAGCGGTCAAGCACAAATCCTCGATTCAGCGCGTTGGGCGCTTGATCAACCGCTGAATCTGAAGTGCATCACGTCGCCGTCCTGGACGACATAGTCCTTGCCTTCAAGGCGCATTTTGCCGGCTTCCTTGGCGCCGGTTTCGCCCTTGAATTGGACATAATCGGCAAACGCGATGGTTTCGGCGCGAATGAATGTGCGCTCGAAATCGGTATGGATCACGCCTGCCGCACGCGGCGCGGTAT
>JBIKVO010000196.1:0-5951 GCA_044356795.1 Caulobacterales bacterium | reverse complement strand
GAAGATTTCCAACCGACGAGTGGGATCATTCGCGAACACGACAAGCCCGCGCTCGGTCTCGCCCTCGCCGACAGCCAAGGCCTCGTCGGTGACATTGGCTTTGCCGAAACGCTGTTCGAGGTCTGTGCGGGTGGTCCGTTCGGGGAAGGCGGCGCAGGTGAGCTGATGCGGCGATGGCGGGGAAGGCTCGCCCTTTGGAGCTTCGGCGGTCGCGGCTGGGCCATCCTGGGGGGGCGGCGCAGTATGGGGAGCGGGGCTGCAGGCCGACGCCGTCATCGCAACCGCCGACAGCGCCGCGGCTGCAAAGGGTGCAGGGCTGCGGGGGGCGGGGCTGCGGGGGGCGGGATGTCCAGGCATCCATGACCGCAATGACTGACGCATCGTGCTTCTCCACAAACATGGTGTGAGAGCGGCGGTTTTGCCTAGAGATTGCAACACTTTCACGACGCGCCACAGTCTGCCATGGGGCCCTGCCGCGGCGTCAGGCAATGGCGGCTTTCACATTGGCGGCGATGCGGGCGGCCAGATCCGGCGGCAGGTGCAGGGCCGCCGCCAGCTCGGCCAGATAGCTTGCCTCGCCGTCCGTGTCGTGACCGCTGGCGAGCAGGGCGGCGGTGTAGATTTCCGCCGCGTCTTGCTCGGTTTTGGCGGTGGCTGCGATCGCCGAGACCGATACTGGCGCGTCGATGGCGGCGCGCAGGCTGGCCTTGTGGTCTTCCGGGATGGCGAGCGAGGCGATGCGGCTGTCGATGGCGGCGCGCTCACCGGCGTCCAGGCTGCCGTCGGCCTTGGCGGCGCCAATCATGGCGCGGATCACGCCTTCCTGCGCCTCCGGGGAGGCGACATCGCTGGCCTGTTTGCCCTGCTGGGCCATGAAATCGCGGATCGCTTTGAAGGCGAGCCCCCCAGCCACCGCAATCGCCCCCGTTTTCAGCGCCGCACCCCCGATCGAGCGGCCGGTGCGCGTGCCCAGCAGCAGCGCCAACAGCCCGCCCGCCGCCGCGCCCGCCGCCAGCTTGTTGTTGTTCACAAAATCCTTGGCTTGATCGATGCGGTCCTGGCCAATCACCTCGGCGGCGGCGGCGCCAGCCTCGTGGGCGCCTTGGGTGGTGAAGTCTTTTGCTTTGCCCAGCCACTCGGTCGCGGATTTGCCGGCGCCGGAATTCAGGAAGCTATCGAGAAGGGCTTTCGCGTCCATGGCGTCCTCCGTGGGTGGACATCGTTTATGGCGCGAACCGATCGCTCTTGCCACCGGCGCCGCCGCGATCTGGCGAAAATGTCACGTCTCACGCCGGCGGCGTACTGTGGCCAGACGCGGCGGGCGATGGCGCCGCGTGACGAACCGCGCTAAGCGCCGGCCGCTGCGCGCACAGCGTAGCCGCAGAAGAAGGTGTGATCTCGCCATGACATTTCAGGCGATCAGCCCAGACAGCGCCCGCCCCGCAGCCGCGCGCGGCTTCGGCGCGGCGTTTGCGCGGTGTGTCTGCGGCGCCTGGTTGCGGCTCGGCGGCTGGCGGATGGCGGGCGACTGGCCAAGCGGTGTGAAGAAATGCGTGTTGCTGGCCGCGCCCCATACCTCCAATTGGGACGGCGTGAACATGCTGGCGGCGGCCGGCCATTATCGCATCAAGTTGCGATGGATGGGCAAAAAGGCGCTGGCGTCGGGGCCGTTGGGGTTCATCACACGCTGGGCGGGGATCGTGCCGGTTGATCGCACCGGCGCCAATGCGATGGTGGAGGACATGAAGCACGCCTTCGCCGCGGCAGAGCAGCTGGTGCTGGCGATTGCGCCGGAAGGCACCCGCACCCTCAACCGGGAATGGAAGCGCGGATTCTACCATATCGCGGTCGGCGCCGGTGTGCCGATCGTGTTCAGCGTTCTCGATTATCGCCGCCGCACCATCAGCCTGGCGGGCGTGCTGACGCCAAGCGGTGATTACGCCGCCGATTGGCCCGTGATCCGCGCGTTATATCGCGATGCGGGCGCAAAGTTTCCCCGTCGGTTTGGTCTGCCAGAATAATGCCTAAGTTAAGTAATGCCTAAGTAATGCCTCAGTGACGCCAGTGGCGCCGGTTATGGCGGCGGTGCAATCAAGGCGTCAAAACTGATGGCTGCGCGCAACTCATCACGCAGCTGGCGCGCCGCCGGCGAAGGGCAGCCCTGATCCCAGAACAGGCTTTTGTCCGTGCCGTCGGCGCGAATGATCGCCACACGCAGGCCCGGCAGATGGCGAAAACAGCCCGGCGGCGGCAGGTCCGTTAGTGTGGCGCTGTCGAGCCGGTCAGGCAAAGCATCAAAATCCGCTCTGTTCAGGGCAGCGAGCGCCTTCACAAACCCGCCCTGCAAGCGACCCGTGCGTTCGCCGGGCTGGCGGACATGATTTTCGGCGGAGAGCTGATAATGATCGGTGTCCGATAGCGTCATGGTGTAGGTGGTGCAGCGCGACCGGGAAAAGCAGCCGCCCTCCCAGATTGAAATCGACACCACCCGTGTCGGCACGGGCGGGGGCGCTGTCGCCGTGGCGCATGACGCCAGCGCGATACACGCTGCAGCGACGCCAAGAAGAGCCATGCGGGAGGAAGGGTTACCACGATCGACCATCGCGCCACTGTGGCCGCGCGCCGCCAGCTTGTCGAGCAAAGCGTTGAGCCGGCGGGGCAAGTCTGCTACATCCTGCCGTCATGATGTTTGCGCGTGCGATCACTACCGGCTGAGGCCGGCGGCGCCAGCCCGGGGGCGCCGCGGCGGCCGTGCGCGGCCCGGGCGCGAACCGATTTTTCCCCGCCTCTCCGCGTGAAGTGCAGCGATAAATGCAGCGATAAGTGCAGCGATGGCGCCCAGCCTTTCCGCCTATGCCGCGATCGGCGCGATCCAGCTCTATCAATGGACGCTGTCGCCCTATCTCGGCCGGGACTGCCGCTATCTGCCGACATGCTCCAGCTATGCGATCGATGCGATTGCCCGGCATGGCGCGTGGAAGGGCGGATGGATGACATCGGCGCGCCTGTGCCGCTGTCATCCGTGGGGCGGCTCTGGCTATGATCCAGCGCCCGTTGCCGCGCCGCACGCGCCATGGTTTGCGCCATGGCGATACGGGGACTGGAAGGGCGGTGAGCGGGGCGTTGACGGCGCTGGCCAAACGCCGACGATCAAGGAGTAAGCATGCCCCACGCTCTTCGCCATGGCGGCCTTGTGCTGGCCTGCATCTCGCTTTGGGCGGGCGCAGCGCTGGCAGAACCCGCGCGCGAAAACCCGATCAGCATCGCCGCCAAGGGCCTTTGTCTTTCGGCCGCGGAAAACCGCATGCTGGCGCGAACCTCGATGGCGCAAAACGCAGCGGCGTTCGGGCGCCTGCCCGCTGCGCCGAGCGCGCAAGCATCCATGCTGCGCCAAACCGCATGGCGCGACGGGGCTGGCGTCAGCGCGATCGACATTGCTTTCGGCCTTTGCATGGCGGCTGCGCCATCCGATCGACCGGGCGCGCAAGCGGCCGTGCTCGCGGCGATGGCGACGCATGCGCCCGCGCTGACAGAGTTTGAAGCGCCGGCCTATATCGACAAAGGCACGCGCATGTCCGCAGCGATCACTGGTTTGGAAGCGTCTATGCGATGATCTTCACGGTTGATTCCACGATCGGTCCACGCTTCCGGTTGATCAGCAGGATGGAACGCGCGCCCTGCAACACCGGCGCGCAATAGCCCCCTCATCGACACGCTGTGTCTGGCCAGCGTGCCCGTCTCCACTTTGACATGAATGGCAAGAACGATGTCTGTCTCAATTACCTTCCCCGATGGCGCAGTGCGTGAGTATCCCGATGGCTCCACGCCGTTGTCGATTGCGGAGGCGATTTCAAAAGGCCTCGCAAAGAAAGCAGTGGCCGCAAAGGTTGATGGCGCGTGGTGGGATTTATCGCGCCCGCTTGAAGGAGATGCTTTGTTTGAACTTGTCACGCGCGATACGCCCGATGGCCTGGAGGTGTTGCGTCATGACGCTGCCCATGTGTTGGCGCAGGCCGTGCAGGAATTATTCCCCGGCACGCAGGTGACAATCGGACCAACGGTGGAAGACGGTTTCTACTACGATTTTTATCGCGAAGGAAAATTCTCCACCGAAGACTTCGAAAAGATCGAGGCGCGCATGCGCGCCATTGTTGATGCCGATTTGCCCATCCAACGCGAGGTTTGGAACCGCGAAGAGGCGATCGCGCATTTCAACAGCATCGGCGAGACGTTCAAGGCGCAGATCATCGACGACATCATACCTGAGGGCGAACCGATCACGGTGTATCGTCAGGGCGCTGACTGGAAGGATCTGTGTCGCGGTCCGCACCTGCCGACAACCGGGCGGCTTGGCAAAGCATTCAAGCTGATGAAACTGGCGGGCGCCTATTGGCGCGGCGATCCGAAAAACCCCCAGCTGCAACGCATTTACGGCACCGCCTGGGCTGATGAAAAACAACTTGCCGCGCATCTGCATCGCTTGGAGGAGGCCGAAAAGCGCGACCATCGTCGCCTGGGCCGGCAATTGGATCTCTTCCACATGCAGGAAGAGGGGCGCGGCATGGTGTTCTGGCACGACAAAGGCTGGACGCTGTGGCGAACGCTGGAAAGCTATTTGCGTCGGCGCCTGGAAAAGGCGGGTTATGTGGAAGTGAAAACACCGCAGGTTTTGGATCGGGCATTGTGGGAAAAGTCCGGGCACTGGGACAAATACCAGGAAAACATGTTTGTCTGCGAAACCGTGGAGGAAGAAACCCTTGCGCTGAAGCCGATGAACTGTCCCGGTCACATCCAGATTTTTCGCTTTGGACAGCGCAGTTATCGGGAACTGCCTATTCGCATGGCGGAGTTTGGCGCCTGTCATCGCTATGAACCCAGCGGCTCGCTTCACGGGCTGATGCGCGTGCGCGCCTTCACGCAGGATGATGCGCACATCTTCTGTCGCGAAGATCAGATTGAAGAAGAAGTGGCGGAGTTTTTGAAACTTGTACGCCTTGTGCATGGCGATTTCGGGCTGGAGGCCGCGCACATCAATTTGGGCACGCGCCCTGAAAAGCGGGCGGGCACGGATGCCTTCTGGGACAAGGCTGAAGCGATGATGGCGAATGCGGCGCGCAGGGCCGGCATTGAGCCCAGGATTGCCGCAGGCGACGGCGCATTTTACGCGCCAAAGCTGGACTTCATCGTGAAGGATGCGATCGGGCGCGAATGGACATGCGGCACCATCCAGCTGGATTATGTGCTGCCTGATCGATTGGGTGCGGAATATGTCGGCGAGGATGGCGCCAAGCATAAACCGGTGATGCTGCATCGTGCGATCTTTGGCTCTTTGGAGCGGTTTATCGGGATCTTGATCGAGAACTATGCGGGCGCCTTTCCCTTGTGGCTCTCGCCGGTGCAGGTGGTTGTCGCGACGATCACCTCCGATGCGGATGCCTACGCACAGGATGTCGCAGCGGCCTTGAAGGCGGCAGGGCTGCGCGTTGCGATCGATGCACGCAATGAGAAAATCAATTACAAGGTGCGCGAACATTCCTTGCAGAAAGTCCCCGTGATCGCGGTTGTGGGGCGCAAAGAGGCGGAGGATCGCATGGTGGCGTTGCGCCGTTTTGGCGGCGATGCCCAACAGCTTGTCGCACTGGATGAGGCGATTGGCGCGCTTGTCCAGGAGGCGATGGCGCCCGATCTCAGATAGCGCACTGGGCATGGAACCCGTACCGACGATACGGCGCCGGACTGGGAAGCTTTGCCGGACTGGGAAGCTTTGCCGGACTGGGAAGCTTTCGCGATGCCGTCATTGTACGGATCGCATGACAAATATTGAGCGTGCACGATGCTAACGGTCTATGTCAGAGGCGCCGATGGACGGATCACCCAGGCGGCCGAACCGCGCGCGGCGCTGGCGCAGGGCGGCTTTGTCTGGGTTGATTTCTTTGCCGCTGCGGAATCCG
>JBIKVO010000316.1:0-4113 GCA_044356795.1 Caulobacterales bacterium | reverse complement strand
GTCGCCGAGGGGGCCGATCCCAAAGCCTGGCCGGCCGAAATTGCGCGGCGTGAATCGCTCATCGCCAAAGCGGCAAGGCGCCCTTCTATCGCCGCGGCGGGCGGCGGCGATCAACGCCGCGATCGGCGCCCGCACTGGCCCCGCCGCGCGCCGGTTCGCGATAGGCCAGGGCGCTGTCCCCGAGGGCGTCGTTCAGGCTGACGCGGCGCACGGGGGCGGCGGCGTCCGGCGCGTCCGCTGCGCTTTGATGGCCGTCCACCATCGGGATGACCCCGCTTGCGGCCAAGCTGTCGTCTATGATCGCGCCGTCGATCGGCGCCGACGCCAGGGTCACGCGGTCGGCGCTGCCGATAATCACCGCGCCTAGCGCACCAGCCGCCAGCCCCGCAATCAGCAACGCCGCAAACAGCGAGTCCGAGCGCCGCCGGGGGCTCGGCGGCATGTTGGCATGCGCCGCCGCTGGGGCGCCAAAGGGATCCTGCGCGCCGGCTGGGCGCTCATAACCAAGCGTGTCTTCGCGTGTCCATGGCTCGCTGCGCAGGGCGCGGGACTTGCCGTCCAGGGGATCAAAGCTGTTGCCCGCCGGCAGCGCCACCGAGGGTGGCGACGGCGCGGGCAGGGTGGCGGGATAGCCGGCGCCATAACCGCCCAGATCGCGATAGGCGGCGTCGTTCACGTCGGGGCGGCGGCGGTGGTCGTAGCAGTCGGTATTGGGCGGCGTGACGTCACGGCTGCGCAGTTCGGCCGCGACCCACGCGTCTGCCCATTCCCTGGGATTGGCGGGCGGATGGGCGGGCGCAGCTGGCGGCGGCGCTATGGCCTGGTCGTCGGCGGGCGTCAGGCCGGTGAAGCGACGCGGCGGCGTGTGGGCCGGGGGGCGGTGGTCGACTGGGGCGGCGTCAAAATGGGCGCCAAAGCGGGGGCGGTCGTCGTAGCGGTTGGGTTGGGGATAAATTGGCGGATGGGCCGGCGCCGCGTCGCCATAATGATCTATCGCGGCAAGCGGGGCGGGCGGCGCCCAAGCCACGGCGGTATGATCCAGCTGCGCCGCAAAGCCGGTGTCGACATAGGCATCCGCCTGTGCGGCGACGGCGCCCGGCCTCTCGCCCATGCCGCGCTCCATCCCAACCCGGGTTGCACGCACCTGTTTGGCGCGCCGGATTTGGGCCGCGACCGCTTTCACCGCGGCGTCGTCCGCCTGGCCTCCCCAGCTCGACAGGTCGAACATGGCGATGCCGCTGAACACTGGCGGTAGCGGACACAAGCCGACAAACACCGCCACAAGACGCCCCTCCTCCCGCGCGCGAACGGCGGCGTCCATCACCAGCCGCGACCGCACGGCCGCCGGGGAAAACAGCGCCACCACGGCGCCGTAAGCGTCCGGGTTTTCGAATACCGATGCGGATCGACACACCGTCACGCCCGCACGCTCCAGCGCAGCGGCCAGCTTCTCAGCCGCGATGCTCTCCTCCCGAACGAAAACAAGGGCGGCGTCTTCCATAGGACTGCAGCTCCCGCAGGTTTATGGTTTATTCTTTATCACCGAATATCCGAGGCGGAAGTGTCTGGACAGTGATATCGCAGCAACGCTTCTGGCTCAGACCCTCCGGTGCGCTTTCGCGTATCGAGGGAATGCAAGTGGCGGGCCACTGCAATTTGGGGCGCCCAAACGTCGCCTTAGCGCGTCGGCGCTCGTAAACCGGGCCGACGGCGGCGGCTTTGGCGCCTGCCTTAGCAGGCTGATGAAGGAGCCGCGAGGGTCGGGGCGACTGTGTCGGGCTTTCGCACGGCGCAGGAGCCTTGCGCAGCGGGGCTAGCGCGCTGTCAGGCCGAGCCCTTCCCGGACTTGATCCGGGGTAGGTATCGGTCGGCCGCTCAAGACAAGCGCTCAAACTTTTGAATGTAAAGCAACTCCTGCTGGGCGGAAAAGCGGCTCGCCGCGATCACAAAAATACTTATAAATCAACACAATATGCACCATCGCCTGTGCGGCTGCTTTTTCGGCTGGCGGCGTCGGGGCAGCTTTCTGGAGATCACTCCAGCTTCGCCGTCCCTCCTGGCCAGCGGAAAAACCGACTCGCATCGCGACCTTCGCGCTCCTTCAACAGCCTATCAGGGGAGTTTCTGCAGGTTTTCCTCGCAATCCCGGCCATCGGCGTCTTTTCTGTGCGCCGCAGTCGCGTACATAGTTCCGACGCAGCGCGCCGCGCGCTGACTTGGTGAGGAAGGCGGCCATTGGGCATGATCGGTGTGGTTGTGGTGTCCCACGGCGCGTTGGCGCATGAGTTTCTCGCCGCCGCCACGCATGTGCTTGGCCCGCAGGCGCAGATGGTGGCCGTGGCGATCGGCCCGGACGATGATATGGCCACCCGCCGCGCCGACATCGTGGATGCAGTGGGATCAGTGGATGGCGGCAAGGGCGTGGTGATCCTGACGGACATGTTTGGCGGTACACCGTCCAATCTGGCGATATCGGTGATCGAAGAAGGCCGGATTGAGGTGATCGCCGGCGTCAATCTGCCGATGCTGGTCAAGCTGTTGACCGAACGCGGGCGCCAGCCGCTTGCGGTGTGTGCCGCGATGGCGGCGGATGCGGGCCGCCACTATATCCGGCTTGCCTCGGCAGAACTGGGCGGGCAGGCTTGACCCCATGCACGAGACCGGGGCCGTCATCCGCACGCTGGAAATTGTCAATATCCGCGGGCTGCACGCGCGCGCGTCGCGCAAGATGGCGGAATTGGCGCTTACTTTCCAAAGCCGCATCCTGGTGCGCAAGGATGACGACGAGGCGGACGCCACCTCGCTGATGGACCTGATGATGCTGGGCGCGGGCATCGGCTCTTTCATTGAATTGCGCGCCGAAGGCGCAGACGCGCAGGCCGCGATTGACGCGCTCGCCGTTCTGGTGGCCGACAAGTTTGGCGAAGGCGAATAGGCGCATCCAGAATCGGGCCCAGCGGCATCACGCGATCGCTGGTTGCGAACGTAACCCCCAAACTTGCGACAATATGCGGCTGACGCGCGACGGCCCCTTGTCTGGGCGACCGGGCTGGCGCACGACCGCACGCCCGCGCCTCCTGAACGCATGTTCGGCAAGATGAGGAAAATCCGCCATGCTGGGCGCCGTGTTCGCGATGATAAGCCTCGCCGATCTTGCCGTCGCCACCGCGATCGCCGCCGGGGCGAGATCACAAAGCCTTGCGCCGCTGATCGAGGTGGTGATTCTTCCGGTAATCGAAAATGGCGCCGCGAAGGCGCTGCAGACTGCGCTTGCAGGCATCGGCGAAGCGGATGGTGAAACGGTTTTGACATTGCCCAATATGTGGGGCGGCGAAGATCAGCTTTATCGCGTCCTGTCGGATTTCTCGGTGCGGGCCGGCACGCTGCGCGATGGCGCGGCGCTGATTTCTAGCTGATCCGCCACGCACCCAATGCCCGTGTGACCGTGACCTATCGCGTGCGCCACGATGTCACCGCGACGACAATTATCGCGGCCATGGACCGCTATCGCGTAATGATCCAGCCAACGGTGATAAATGCGATTGGCAATGCATTGTTCGCTTTGCCGCCTGCCGCTGAAACTGCACGGGTGCGGGTGTGCTTTGAAGGCGTGCCGCCCGGCTGGGCGTTGGCGTCTGATCTGGAGCATGCCGATCTCACGGTGTCGCGCCCGGTGGACAGCGTACTGGTGATGGATGATTTCAAGGTGCTGACGCTGCGCGATGGTCTGCTGGGCGTGGGCGTTGCTGTGCGGGGAACGCAATGGACGTTCCCATTGCAGGATTACGTCGACAAGGTTGGCGCGATTGTCAAAGTGCAGCAGGGGTTTTGGGGCGCCGGCGAAGAGCGTTTTCTTGTCACCATGGCGCCTGTCGCGCCGGCGGAACCGGGTTGGGTTTCGATCGGCGGCACGGGGCGCTATGATGGCTTTGCCCTGTTCGCCACCACCAATCCGGAGCGTTCCGAAATGACGCGCCTTTTCGCGCATGAAAGCCTGCACAGCTGGTTTCCACGCCGCATCGGATCGATGGATGTGGGTCCGCAGGAGCCAGCGGATTACTGGATTTCCGAAGGCTTTACGGTTCTTACACAGATCGGTTATTGGTGCGGGCG
>JBIKVO010000195.1:0-5963 GCA_044356795.1 Caulobacterales bacterium | reverse complement strand
CGGGCGCGATTATCATGAACTGGCGCTATATCCCCGAAGCGTTCACGCAAATCTTTACATCAGCCTTTACCGGCCATGCCGCAACCGGCGGTTTTGCTGGTGCGGGCATCATGTTGGCGATCCAATGGGGTGTCGCGCGCGGCCTGTTTTCCAATGAAGCGGGGCAGGGCTCGACCCCGACCGCACACGCGGTGGCGAAAACCACCGATCCCGCGCGCCAGGGCCGCTTTGCGATGATGGGCACCTTCATCGATACGATCATCATCTGCACCGCCACCGGGCTCGTCCTGCTGACGGTGAAAGGCGCTTTCCCCCACGACAGCGGCGAGCAATTGCATGCCTGGACATCAAGCCTTGCCGGCTTTGAAATGACATCGGCGGCGTTCGGCGCGGCCTATCCGATGGAAGTCGCGCCGGGATTGAGCTTTGGCAAATTGTTCGTGTCGATTGCGCTGATCCTGTTTGTGTTCACCACGCTGGTGACCTGGAGTTATTATGGCGAGCGTGCGGCGGTTTATCTGGCGGAGAAGGGTGGGCTGGATCTGCGGGCCCAGCACGCCATAGCGATGGGCTGGCGGGTGCTGTGGGTGCTGATGGTCGTGGTTGGTTCGTTCCAGGAGCTGCGGCTTGTCTGGGCGATGGGCGATATCGGCAATGCGCTGATGGCGTTCCCCAATCTGATCGCGCTGGCATTGTTGTCGGGCGTCGTGTTTGCGATGGCCAAGGGCGATAAGGCGGCGGGCAAGGATTATCCCTAACCCATTCGGCGGCGGCGGGGCGCAGGCTGCCTCGCCGTTGTCGCCGTTGGGCCGTGACGGGAGAAATTTTCGGGAGAGTGATCGGGGGATTTACGGGCGCGCCGTCACACGCTGGCTGCAAGGCGGCGTCTATCCGGCTCGGGCAGGAACGAGCCCAGAAAAGAGTTGCGCGCCAGCGTCATGATGTCGTCTTCGGTCAGGCCCAGCGCCGCCGCTGTCGCATCGATGTTGGCGCCCATATAGCCGCCAAAATAGGCCGGATCATCGGAATTGATTGTCGCGCGGACGCCAAGGTCGAGCATCCGTTTCAGCGGATGCGCCGCCAAATCCTTCACCACGCACAGCGACACATTCGACAGCGGGCATACCGTCAGCGTGATCTGGTCCGCCACGAGGCGATCAACAAGTTTGGCGTCCTCGAGGGCGCGATTGCCGTGATCGATGCGGTCGACCTTGAGCACATCCAGCGCCTGCCAGACATAGTCCGGCGGCCCTTCTTCTCCGGCATGCGCCACCCGCTTGAGGCCCGCTTCACCGGCAATCTCAAAACAGCGCGCAAATTTCGACGGCGGATGGCCCACCTCGCTGGAATCAAGCCCAATCCCCATCAGGCGATCAAAATGGGGTTCGGCCTGTTTCAGCGTTTTCAGGCCCGCGTCTTCGTCAAGATGGCGCAAAATGCACAAGATCAGGCCCGACGACATGCCGTGCGCGGATTGGCCATAGGCGAGTCCGCGATGGATGCCGTCGATGACGGTTTTGAACGGGACGCCGCGATCGGTGTGGGTTTGCGGGTCGAAAAACACTTCGACATGGCGCACACCGTCCGCCGCGACACGATCAAGATACGCGCGCGTGAGGTCGAAGAAGTCCTCCTCCTCGATCAGCACGTTCGCGCCCTGATAATAGATGTCGAGGAAGTCCTGCAGGTTGGAGAACTTGTATGCGGCGGCGACTTCCTCGGCGCTTTTGAACGGGATTGCCACTTTGTTGCGCTGCGCCAGCGCAAACATCAGGTCAGGCTCCAGCGAGCCCTCCAGATGCATGTGCAATTCAGCGATCGGAGGCCGAAAAGGGGGGCGAAACGATGTCGGTGCAGCACTCATGCGTGCATCCTAAAGCGTTTCGCCCGACCGCGCCAAGGCGCCCGCGCGCAGCGTGCGATCAGCGCACCATGTCGAACTGTCCAGCCGCGCCGCTGGCTGAATAAATCCTGCGAATATGCCGGCCCGTCGCGTCGAGCGTGCCGGTATCGGTCACCGAATGTCTGACCCCGCCTGACCCGTCATAGGTTTTCACACCGCTCACCGCGCCATTGTTGACGCTGCCGCTCCGCGTGGCGGTGAGGAACGGCGCTTCTTCTGCCTCGCCGATGGTGTTGACCTCCACGATCGTGCCCGACAATTCAGAGCCGATAGTGAGCAACGTCACGTCAAACAGAGAGGGGTCAGCGCCGTCCTGACCGACAGACCCGCCCGTGCAGGCGCCGCCGAGTTTGGTCTGCTGGGCGCCAGCCGGGCTCGCCGCAGCCAGCACGGTGCAAGCAAGCGCGAGGCTGGCCAATGGTTTGAAGGCGGCGGGCTTGAAAACAGGAATCATGGGCGAGGCGCCTCTCGATCCGGTCTGAGGATCACGGATCCGTGAGGCCGCAGGACAGGCGCGCCGCGTTTCGTCGAGAGGCTGGCGCCGTCGCCGCGCTCAACAAGGCTTCGTCGCTTCCACCGCCATGCTCTCATAGGCGTTGATCAGGTCGCCGACATTGTGCTGGTGGCGTTCGAGACCGTGGAACAGGGGGTCGGCGCTATGGGCGATGTCGGCGCGGGTCACATCCTCGAACCCGACGTGGCGCATCACCGCCGCCATCGTTTCGAAGTCGTACAAGAACACATGGCCCCAGTCGTGGCAGGCGATGTTGAACGCCAGACCCGCGGTGCGCATCGGCGGAAGGTCCATGTGCGCAGCGCTCACCAACGCCTCGGCATAGGCTTTGACATCCGGGGCTTCTTTATCGGTGACGAGGCGGGCGATCTGCACCGCGTCGGGCGTGACGATGCGGATGCGGCCGCCGGGCTTGAGCGCCTTGAAACAGCTCCCCACCATGGCCAGGCCTTGCGGCGCGGGCACATGCTCGATCATGTGCTCGGAATAGAAGCGGTCGACGCTGGCGTCGGGGAACGGAAACGGTTGAGTGGCGTCAAGGAAGTGCACGCCAGGCCGACGGGGCGTGAAGTCGGTGTTGAACCAGCCCTCGCGCACATCGTCGCCGGACCCGATCGACACGCAGAAGCCCTTGTGCGCCTTGCGGTGGGCCTCGATGGCGGCGGCGCGTCGGCTCAAGCTGGCGGCGCGGCGGGCGATATTGACCGCGGGGCGGAGGGCGGATTTGACCTGCATACAGGCCCTTTAACACCGGCGCCGTAAAGGAGGCGATAAGGTCTTGGGGCTGCGCGGGCGGCGCCGTTTTGCCGCGGCGCGGCAAGCGCGCGGGTCGGGTATGGCAGGCGCCAATGGTTCCCATGACCACACTGACATCGACCCTCGACGCCGCCCCCCAATCCCGACAGAACGGCCCGCCATGAGCGCCGCCGACTCGACCCTCGCCCCCGTCAAGGGGGCGCTGCTGCCCTTGTTTCTGGTCGTGTTCATTTCCATGACAGGCTTTGGCCTGTTGATCCCGATCGGGCCGTTTTTCGGCGTCCATCTCGGCGCCTCCGCCACCGACATCACCTACGCGTTCGGGGCCTATAGCTTTGGCCAATTGATCGCCGCGCCGCTGTGGGGGCGCCTATCGGACCGGATTGGTCGGCGCCCGGTGCTCATCATCACCTTGGCCCTGACGGCGATTTTGTATCTCGTCCTGGCGATGGCCCAGTCGATGTGGGACGTGGGTGTGGCGCGGCTTGCCGCTGGTGTCGCCGCCGGCAATATCGGCGCAGCGCTGGCGGCTGCAGCGGATGTCTCCACGCCGCAAACCCGGGCCAAGGCCATGGGCGTGCTGGGGGCGGCGTTTGGGCTCGGCTTCATCTGCGGACCCGCCATCGGAGGATTGGCCGCGGGCGGCGATCCAGACCACGCCGACTTTGCCCGCGTGTGCTGGTACGCGGCTGCGCTGGCCGGCATTGCGGTGGTGGTGGCGTTGTGGCGTCTCAAGGAAACCCGGCCCGCCGACGCGCCGGCGCGCCGGCCTGGCGCTTCGGCGGCGATGCTGCGCAAGCCGGCCTTGGTGCTGATGCTGGCTATCACGCTCGCCATGATCACCGCACAGGCGCTGATGGAGCAGGTTTTTGCGCTGTGGTCGAAGGGGCTTTTGCTGTGGGGCCCGCAGGAAGTGGGGCTGACCTTTGCCGGCGTTGGGATCATAGCAGCCGCGCTGCAGGGCGGGGCGACGGGGCGGCTGACGCTGCGTTATGGAGAGCGCAATCTGCTGGCCTGCGGGCTGGTGTTGTTTGTGATTGGCTTGATCGGCCTGGCCGTCACATCAACGTCGCTGATGGCGGTGGGGTCGTTGTTGATCATGGCGGTGGGGTCTGGGCTGGCGGGGCCTGCCTTGCAATCGCTGGTATCTTATCAAGCGGATGGGCAATCGCGCGGTTCGGTGCAGGGGCTGCAGCAATCGGCCTCTGCCCTGGGGCGGGTGATCGGGCCCTTGGCGGCCGGGCCGGCCTTTGACCTGCTGGGCCATACCGCGCCGTTTTGGATCGGCGCTGCCTTGGTGGCGACGGCGCTGGTGCTGGTGCTGTCGATCAAGCCAGCGCCGCATTGAGCCAGCGCCCAGCCTCGGCGATGGCGGTTTTTGCGGCGGTGGACACCGCCGTCATGTTGAAGAAACCATGCGGCGCCTTGGCGTAATGGCGATGGGTGACGCTGACGCCGCAGGCGGCCATCTTGTCGGCATAGGCGCGGCCCTCGTCATGCAGCGGGTCAAAGCCGGCCGTGATGACGTAAGCCGGCGGCAGGCCGGCCAGTTTGTTTTCCAGGAGGGGGGACACACGCACATCGAAGGCGTCTTCGCGCCGGGCGAGATATTTGTCCTTGAAGAAATCCTGCGCCGCCTGGGTGAAGGGAAAGCCATCCTGCATGCGGATCTGGGAGGGGGTCATTTGGATCAGTTGCGTCATCGGATAGATCAGCAGCTGCGCCCTCACGCGCGCGCGTTGGTGCTGTGCGACGACGGCGGCGAGATTGCCGCCGGCAGAATCGCCGCCCACCGCGATGCGCGCACCGTGCATCTCCAGCGTCTCGGCGTTTGCCAACGCCCATGCGAAGGCGGCGGCGGCATCTTCGGGCGCGGCGGGGAATTTGTGCTCCGGCGCGAGGCGATAGGCGATGCTGAGCACCCGGATCCGGCCGCTGTCGGCGAGCCGGCGACAGATCACGTCATGGCTGTCGAGATCGCCGGTGACAAAACCGCCGCCATGGTAAAACACAAGCCCTGGCCCTGGCGCGGGGCCGGACGCGAACGGGGTGTATAGGCGCGCATCCAACGGCCCAGCGGCGCCCTGAACGGTCAATCCGCGCACCGCCTGCATGTGCGGCGCGTCGGCTTCCAGATCGCGCATCATGCGCCAGAAACCCTTGCGCGCATCCGCGATCGGTTTCTTCCACTCGAACCCGCGCGCCGTGCGCAGCGCCTCAAATCCTTTGCCAGGTCTCATCGCGGGTTCCGCTTGTCATCCCAGTTGGACAAAGTGGCGACGATGGCAACGAAATTCGAGACCCTGGACGCCCGTATCAATGCGCTCGAATCGCATTGGCGCCTGTTTTTGCCGGACGGTCCGGGACCGTTTGTGTTGGTCGTTCAAATGCACGGCTGCGGCGGATGCTTTCCGTTTCAGGATGAGTACGCCAAGGCGGCCGCGTCTGCGGGGGTGGCGGCGCTGGTGATCGATTCCTACCCCCATCGCGGGATTACGCCCAACGAGGCCTTGCGCAGTGTGTGTTTGGGATTGCGCCTGTGGGGGCGCGAGCGGGCGGGCGATTTGTTCGCTGCGTTTCAGTGGGCGCGCGGGCAGGCCCGTTTCGATCCTACACGCTTGTACGCGGCGGGCTGGAGCCACGGCGGATGGAGTGTGCTGGATGCGGCTGCGGTTTCAACATCGGAAGAGCGCGGGCGGTGGACGCGCCTGATCGATTTACCGGAAGAGCCGCTGGCGGGGCTTGCTGGCATTTTTGCGGTTTATCCGTATTGCGGGATGGCGAGTGTGG
>JBIKVO010000006.1:0-20081 GCA_044356795.1 Caulobacterales bacterium | reverse complement strand
ACGCCCCTGAAGACGCGCCCAACAGCGCAGCCCGCATCGGCACAGCCTGGCAAGCGCATGCGCCGAGTACACACGCCAATGCAAATACCGAAATCGTCAGCCTTCGGATCATTCGCACGCCGCACGCCGTTGCCGCGGTGTGTTGCGGTCATTGGCGCGATCGATCATCAAGGCGGTGTTGGCGCCGTCAAAGCCATCGCGCAGGGGTTGGGCCGTAGGCGGCGCCGTCAGGGGCCTGCGCCCAGCGGCAAGCAGCGTCAAATCATGGCGGAAGCGATGGCGCCGCTGCAGCGCGCGCGCGCGCGCTGCCACTTGCGCCGCCGTCAGGCGAGGACCATCATAGGCCACCAATACCGTGTTCTGGAATTCCGTGTCGGCGTCGGTGGCATAGGCATCGACATTGGCGAACACCGTGCGCAACGTGGCGACCATGCGATCATAAAACAGCGTTGTCGGCTCGACATTCTGCGCCACCACGCCGCCACGATTGAGCCGCGATTTCAAAAGCTGAAAAAATTCCACCGTGGTCAGCGTTTCCGGCACCCAGGTGCCGCGGAATGCATCTACGAAAATCACGTCATAGGTGGCGCTGGTTTGCATCGCGTACCGGCGCCCATCATCGACAATGATTTTCAAGCGTTCATCCTCGCGCACGCCGAAATGCTTTTTCGCCATCGCCACCACAGCCGGGTCAATCTCAACCGTAGTGATCGCCATGTTCGGCACGAAGCGGTGCAGATATGATACCGTGCGCCCGCCCCCGAGGCCGATCTCCAAAAAGCGCGACAGGCGCGGGGGATAAATCAGGGCGGTGGTGGCGAAGCGGGTATACTCGACGGGCAGAAAATCGGATTGGGCGGTATCAAATTCGCTTTCGGTAAACAAGCAGCGCCCAACGCGGAACAACAATGATACCCGCGTGCCGGTTTGCATGACTTCGATGTCGTTGTACTCGGACTTTACCCGGTCGATGACGCGGGGTGCTTGCGGCGCCAGCGTTCGCGGCGACGGCGGCGGGCTCTGCCCCAGCGCCCATCCCCCGCCCCCCAAAGCGCCAAGCCCCAAAGCGCCAAGCCCCAAAGCGCCAAGCCCTGCACCCAGAGCCAGGCCAAAGCCGCGTCGGTTCAGATTCGCCATGCCACTTCTCCTCGCCGCACGGATAAAGACGTGATGTGAAACAGGCCCTTCACGGCGATTGCAAGGCGATTGAGAGCGCCGAGGCGTGGGGTGCATGCCATGGCAGCCCGTAGGGGAGTCGAACCCCTCTTTTCAGGTTGAAAACCTGACGTCCTAACCGATAGACGAACGGGCCAGGGCGCGCCATAGCGCGCGAAGGGCGTCTGTCTAGTCAAGGCGATGGCGGGATGCAAGCCCTGAATGCGGCCCTATGGCTGACCGTCCCAGAGAAGCGCGCTTAACCCGCCCCAGCCAAGGCGGCGTCGACCAGTTCGGCCTCAACCCGTTCTTGGCCGCCATAGCTGTCTTGCTTGAGTTTCACGGCGGCGTGCATCACCCGGTCGCGCGCCATCAGCGCGTCCCCGACGGGGCTGTTGCTGGCGCGGAAGGCGATCACCTTCAGCTTGCGGCCCTGCGCATCTTCCAGCACGCAGCGCACATGCCCGCCCCTGACCTCCGCCGAATAGCTCGCGCGAACCTCCGCCAGCGCAAACACCGGGTCTGGGTGGCCCTGGCCATAAGGCCCGATGCGCTCGATCGCGCGCATGAGATCGAGGCTGATGGCGCTGATGCCGGCGGTTGCGTCGATGAGCAGATCCCGGCCGGCGTCCGCTGCGGCCGCGATCTCAGGCGCAAGGGCTGCGTCCATGAAGGTGCGAAACGCGTCCAGTTGCTCCCAGTCCAGCGTCAGGCCGGCAGCCATGGCGTGCCCGCCGCCGATGCGCGCAATCCCCTCGCGCGCCGCCGCCGCCACCGCCCGCCCCAGATTGACCCCCGTCACCGACCGGCCGGAGCCCTTGGCCGGCTCGCCCTCACCGCCGCCGCCAAGAACGATCGTCGGCTTGCCGGTGCGTTCCTTGAGCCGACCGGCCGCGATCCCGATCACGCCGGGATGCCAACTGGGCCGACCGACCACCACAACGGCCCCGGTGCTGGTCAGCGCCTCGCCTTCCGCGTCAAGCAGCATCGCGGCCTCTTTGGCGCGGCGATCGGCGTTGAGGATTTCCAATTCCTCCGCGATGACACGCGCCTCTTCCGGGTCCTCCGTCGACAGCAGGCGCGCAGCGAGGCTGGAATCCCCCACCCGTCCACCAGCATTCAGCCGCGGCCCCAGCACAAAGCCAAGATCATACACACTGCCCAGCGTGGCGCGCTTGGCGCAGGCCGCCAGCGCTGCAACCCCCACCGTTTCTTTGCGCGCCAGGACCTTCAAGCCCTGCGCCACAATCGCGCGATTGAACCCGGTCAAAGGCGCCACATCACAGACCGTGCCCAGCGCCGCGAGATCCAACCAGGCCAACAGATCAGGCAGGCTGTTGGCGCCGATGGAGCCGCGCTTGCGCGCCGCCCGATTGATCGCCGCCAACGCCACCAGCACCACACCCGCCGCGGTCAGATGGCCCTGCCCGCTGCCGCAATCGGGTCGATTGGGATTGACCACCGCGCGCGCAATCGGCGGCGGCCCACTCATCAAGTGATGATCAATCACCACGACATCGAGGCCAAGCCGATGGGCCTCTTCCAACGGCCCATGCGCGCCCGCCCCGCAATCAACCGTGATGACCAGCTCGCAGCCTTCCTCTTTCAGCCGCTGAAACGCGATCGCCGAGGGGCCATAACCTTCTGTCATGCGGTCGGGGACATAGATGCGCAAAGCGCGGCCGCGGGCGCGGAAATACTTCACCAACAAGGCTGCCGACGTGCCGCCGTCGACGTCATAATCAGCCAGCACAGCTGTGGGTTTGCCGGTCACGATGGCGTCTTCAATGACGTCCGCCGCCACGCCCATATCCGCAAACGATAATGGATCAGGAAACAGCGCGCGCAGCTTCGGATCGAGAAAATCGCCCACCGCTTCGCGCGTGACGCCGCGCCCGGCCAGCAGGCGCGCTGCGATATCAGGCAACGCATAATGGCGGCGGAAATAGGCGCTCAATTCATCATCGACCGCGCGCGCCCGCCAGCGCCGCCCCGTCAGCGAACGCTCCACCCCCAGAAAAGGCGCCGCGCCTGCCTCAGCCACGGGTCTGCCGCAGCCGCACCTCAGCGACAACTCCGTCCGCGGAGTTCATCACCAGCGAATGTGTATGCACCACGCCGTTTTTCGTCTTCACCCCACTCAACAGCGCGCCGCTGGTCACGCCGGTGGCGGCGAAAATCGCGTCACCTGTGACCAGATCATTGAGCTGATACACGCGATTGAAATCGCGAACGCCGGCGCGTTCGGCGCGGCTGCGTTCATCGTCGTTGCGGAACACCAACCGGCCGTGGAATTGCCCGCCCACGCACTTCAATGCGGCTGCAGCCAAAACACCCTCCGGCGCCCCGCCCTGACCGACATACATATCGATGCCACTGTCGGGGTCGGTGGCGTAAATCACGCCCGCCACATCGCCATCCGAAATCAGCACCACGCGCGCGCCAACGCTGCGCAGCGATTCTATGATGGCGCTATGGCGTGGGCGATCCAGCACGCACACGCCAATCTCGTGCGCTTTCACGCCCTTTTCCTTCGCCAGCTTCAACACATTGTCGCCGGCCGGGGCATCCAGATCCACAACATTGGCGCTGTAGCCAGGGCCAATTGCCAGCTTATCCATGTAGGTGTCGGGCGCGTGCAGCATCGCTCCGCGCGGCGCAAACGCCATCACCGCCAGCGCATTCGCCATGGCTTTGGCGGTCAGCGTTGTGCCCTCCAACGGATCAAGCGCGATATCGATGCCGGGCCCACCCTGGCCCACCTCCTCGCCGATAAACAGCATCGGCGCTTCATCGCGTTCGCCTTCGCCGATCACCACGCGCCCCGCGATGGGCAGCGCATTCAGCGCTTGTCGCATCGCATCGACGGCGGCCTGATCGGCGGCCTTTTCATCGCCGCGTCCAGCAAGCACAGCGGCGGCGACCGCGGCTTGGCTTGTGACCCGCCCGGCAGCCATGGCGAGATCGGGGGTGAGGATGGAGGTCATGGATGTCAGCTCCAGGGCGATTCAGCAGAATCGGTTTCTTCAATCGACATTATGCGCGGGGGCGCCGCGATGACATCCAATCCGGCGACTTGATTGGCGGCAGCTTGCAGGGCGCTGCGGGCGCAGCGTTGCGTGGTGAGCACGATCGGCACCGCGGCGGCGTCACGGGCGGGGTCTTGCAAAAAACTTTCAATAGAAACGCCGCTGCGGGCGAGCGCATCGGCGATGGCTGCGATCACGCCGGGGCGATCCTTCACCAGCAGCCGCACATAAAAACGCCCCTCGGCGGGCGCATCGGCGGCGGCATGGGCCTGCAATTGGGCGACTGGCGCGCCAAACACGGGCCGGCGCCCGCCATGGATCAGATCCAGCAAATCGGCGACAACGGCCGACGCCGTCGGCCCACCGCCCGCGCCGCGTCCGATATAGGTTTGCCGGCCGACCGGGCTTGCATCCACCACCACCGCATTCAACGATCCGTCGATCCGCGCCAACGGATGATCCTGCGCCAACAGCACGGGCGCCACCGATGTGCGCACACCCTGCGCAACCCGCTCCGCCTTGGCGATCAGCTTGATCCGGTAGCCAAGCTTGCCGGCCATGCGGATATCCAGAAGCGACACGCCGTCTACGCCTTCGATGTCGACGGCGGCATAGTTGGGCGGCGCTGTAAACCCAAGGGCCGCCAGCAGCGTAATTTTGTGGCCGGCGTCAAAACCACCGACATCCATCGTCGGGTCGGCTTCTGCGTAACCGAGGCGCTGGGCCTCGGCCAGCACGTCCTCGAACGCGTGGCCTGACGATTCCATCTCGCTGAGGATGAAATTGCAGGTGCCGTTGAGAATGCCGGCGATCTTGTGAATGCGATTGGCCGCGAGCCCTTCGCGCACCGCCTTGATGATAGGAATGCCGCCGGCCACCGCGGCCTCGAAACAGATTGCAGCGCCCTTCGCCTCGGCGCGGGCCGCCAGTTCGGCGCCGTGTTCGGCCAGCAACGCCTTATTGGCGGTGACAACATGCACGCCGCGATCAAGGGCGGCTTCCACACTGCGTTTTGCTGGCCCGTCCGAGCCGCCCATCAATTCCACAAACACATCCACATCGACGATTTCGGCCATCTCAACGGGATCGTCGAACCAGGCGATCGGGGAGATGTCCACCGCGCGTTTGCGCGTGCGATTGCGCGCTGATACGCCGGCCAGCGTGATGGCGCCGGCATGATCGTCCTGCAGCAAACGGATGACGCCGGCGCCCACCGTACCCAAGCCTGCAATGGCAATCCGCATGACGTCGTCCCCGCCTCAGCTGTGCGCCGGCTGCTCGGCCGGGGCGATGTTGGAATTCAAAAACCGCTTGAGATTGCGCGCCGCCTGACGAATACGCGCTTCATTTTCGACAAATGCGAGGCGCACATGGCCATCGCCATATTCGCCAAAGCCCGCGCCCGGCGCGACAGCAATCTGTGCGCCCTCCATCAGGCGCTTGGAGAATTCCACGCTGCCAAGATGTTTGAAACGCTCCGGGATCGGCGACCAGGCAAACATCGAGGCCTCAGGATTGGGGATAGCCCAACCGGCCTTGGCGAAACTGTCGATCAGCACATCACGGCGCACTTTGTAGGTGTCGCGCATGTCTTTCACGCAATCCTGCGGGCCGTTCAGGGCGGCGGCGGCGGCCACCTGGATCGGTGTATAGGCGCCGTAATCGAGATAGCTTTTTACCCGCCCCAAAGCCGCAATCAGGCGCTGATGACCGAGGGCAAAACCAACCCGGAATCCCGCCATCGAATAGGTTTTCGACAGCGTATTGACCTCCACCGCCACATCCTTGGCGCCGTCCACCTGCAGCACCGATGGCGGCGGTTTGGCTTCATCGAAATAGATTTCCGAATAAGCCATGTCCGACAGCACAAACAGATTGTGCCTTTTCGCAAGCGCCACAGCGTCTTTGTAGAAATCGAGATCCACGACCTGCGCGGTCGGATTGCCAGGATAACACAGGATCATCGCGATGGGCGGGGGCACCGAATGGCGCACCGCGCGCCCGATGCCGGACAAATATTGCTCTGGCGAATGGGCCTCGATATGGCGGATCACACCGCCCGCCATGATGAATCCAAATGCATGGATCGGATAGGAGGGATTGGGGGCAATCACCACATCGCCGGGCGCGGTGATGGCCTGGGCGAGATTGGCGAAGCCCTCCTTCGATCCCAGCGTCGCCACCACTTCGGTATCGGGGTTCAGCGTCACGCCAAAGCGGCGCTGATAATATCCCGCCATCGCTTTGCGCAGGCCCTGGATCCCGCGCGACGCAGAATAGCGATTGGTGCGCGGCTTGCGCGCGGTTTCGATCAGCTTTTGCACGATATGATCGGGCACAGGCAGATCGGGATTGCCCATCCCGAAATCGATGATGTCTTCGCCCTTTGCGCGCAACCGGGCCTTCAGCTTGTTCACCTCCTCAAAGACATAAGGCGGCAAGCGGCGAATTTTGTAGAAATCCTCAGTCATCCATCACGCTCTGAACTGGATTTGAAACCGGGCGCTGGCCGATTGGGCGCGGCGACGCAAGACCTAAGCAGCGCCTCGTGATCAGCGCCGCGCATTCTCCACACTGTCGCGCGCGCTGCGATCAAAGGCGGCGGCGTCCACAGCCGGAGCCGGCGCCGATCGCGGATCAGCCAGGAGCGCTTGATGCGCCGCCCGCAGATCCGCCTCCATCCGGTCAAGCCGCGCCTTCAGGGCGTCCAGTGCGGCGGCGTCCGCCTCGGGAACCGCGGCCAGATCAGGCTTGCCAATCGTGGCAAGCTTGCCCTCGCGCTCGACAAACCACGCGGGCAGGTCGGCGTTTTCGCCCGGCTGAGCCTGCGGCGCCTGGCGCGCGATTGCGCAGCCCGCCGTCATCGGCGCAGCGATCAGCGCGCCGGCCGCCAGGGCGCACCACAGCCCAAAGCCGCGCGCGAAAGCTGACCCGCTCATTCTGGCCTCCCTGGAACACTCGACCCTCCTATACCATGGCCCGCCAATGTGCCACTGTCGCGAAATGATCGTTGCAGCCCGCCGTCAGAGCAGCCAACGACGTACACAGCGCGCCGGGGAGGAAGCGAGCAATGGCGGACCCCAGTCCCACCAAGCCGACTGACAGCAAGGCTGGTGAAAACACGACCCGTGAAACCAAGACCGCCATCAACAAGGCGGCGGCAAAGGCGCAGGCCCCGTCAGACGCCGGCGCTGCCAAAACCGGCGAGGCCGGCGCCGCCAAGCGCCTGGCCAAGGCCGCAACCCCGCAATTCCCCACCAAGGCGGCCCCGCCCGAAACGGCGCAACCCGAATCGGCCAAAATAGCCCCGCCAAAGGCCGCCGCCCCTGCAGCCGCCGACCCAATCCCGCTGGCCGATCTCGTGCGCACCCTCGATGCGCCCGCCCTGCAGACGCTGTCGCGCTCCATGGGTGAAGCGATGACGCGCGCCAACAACGCCTTCTCCACCGCATTTCAGGATCAGTCCCGCGCCAACATGCCAATGAAGACTGATCCGTTTGATGTGCAGGGCGCGTTGAACGAAGCGTGGCGGGCGGCGGCGTCCAATCCCGATGGCCTGCGCGAGTCACATGGCCAGTTGTGGAAGCGCTACGCCGATATCTGGGAACGCCACGCCGCGCGCATGATGGGGCTTGATCTCAATCCCCCCGGCGCCGAAGCCACGCGCGACAAGCGTTTCCGCGACGCCGAATGGCGCACCAATCCCGGCTTTTCGCTGATGCGCGAGACCTATCTCGCCACTGCCGAATGGATTACCGGGTTGATTGGCGCTGTCGAAGGGCTGGATGAAGCCACCAAACGCAAAGCGCAATTTTTCATCAAGCAGGCGGTGGACGCCGCCTCGCCCTCGAACTTCCTGATGACCAATCCCGCAGCCCTGCGCGCCGCCATCGAAAGCCGCGGCGAAAGCGTGCTGAAGGGGATCAGCAATCTGGAAGATGATCTCAAACGCGGCGGCGGCGTGCTGGCAATCCGCCAGGCCGATCTCGACGCGTTTCGGATCGGCGAAAACATCGCCACCACCCCGGGCAAGGTGGTGTTCCGCAATCGCCTGATTGAATTGATCCAATACACCCCGACAACGGACAAGGTTTTCCAGGTTCCGCTGCTGATTTTCCCACCCTGGATCAACAAATTCTACATTATGGATTTGCAGCCTAAAAATTCGCTGATCCGTTGGCTGACGGCGCAGGGCCATACCGTTTTTGTGGCAAGTTGGGTGAACCCGGACGCCAAGCTCGCGGAGTGTTCTTTTGAAGATTATATGCAAGATGGCGTTTTTGCCGCCGTCGGCGCGGTGCAAGAAGCTATCACTGTCGATCGGATGAACACGGTCGGTTATTGCATTGGCGGCACGCTGCTGGCGTCCACGCTTGCGGTCATGGCCAAGCAGAAAGACAAACGCATCCAAAGCGCGACATTCTTTGCCGCCCAAACCGATTTCAAACTTGCGGGCGAATTGCTGGTGTTTGCCGATGATCCAGGGCTTGATTATCTTGAACAGCGCATCGACGCCAAAGGCGGGCTGCTCGACGCGCAAGCGATGGCCGATACGTTCAATTCGCTGCGCTCCAACGACCTGATCTGGAATTATGTCGTTGAGAATTATTACATGGGCAATCAGCCGCCGCCGTTTGATCTGTTGTATTGGAACAGCGATCAGACGCGCATGCCAAAGGCGTTGCACCTGTATTATATGAAGAATTTCTATCGCGATAATGCGTTGGCTGAAGGTAAGCTCACGGCGATGGGCGAGGCGCTCAATCTCAAGGACGTGAAAATCCCGATCTATATGCAGTCATCGAAGGAAGATCACATCGCTCCGTTCGGCAGCGTGTACCGCGGTGCGCGACTGTTTGGCGGTCCGGTGCGGTTCATGATGGCCGGGTCTGGCCATATCGCCGGCGTGATCAACCATCCAGACGCGAAGAAATATCAGTACTGGGTCAACAAGCATCTGCCGCCGACGGTGCAGGAATGGATCGATGAGGCGGTTGAG
Organism: Caulobacterales bacterium; assembly: GCA_044356795.1. GTDB lineage: Bacteria > Pseudomonadota > Alphaproteobacteria > Caulobacterales > Aquidulcibacteraceae > JBIKVO01. The sequence goes on along the minus strand of JBIKVO010000006.1, from coordinate 10,898 downwards.
CATCCCGGCTCCTGGTGGCCGGATTGGCATGCCTGGCTCAGTGAGATCAGCGGCGACATGGTTCCCGCGCGCAAGCCCGGCGAAGGCGGGCTGCCTGCGCTTGACGATGCGCCGGGGACCTATGTGAAAATCAAGTCGCAATAATCGGCGGTTAAACGCGGGCGGCGTCTGGTGATTCCGCCTGCCGCTTCCACAGCGCAGCATATTCCCCGCCGCTTGCCGCCAGCGCTGCATGGGCGCCGCGCTCCACGATGGCGCCGTCCTTGACCACCAGAATCTGATCGGCCGATGCAATAGTGCTCAATCGGTGCGCCACCACCACCGTTGTCCGCCCCTGTGCGACATCCTCCAGCGCTAACTGCACTTCGGCTTCGGTGCGACTGTCGAGCGAGGACGTCGCTTCATCCAGGATGAGTATCTTCGGATTACGCAGCACCACGCGGGCAATACCCACGCGCTGTTTTTCCCCGCCGGACAGTTTCAAGCCGCGCTCTCCTACCCGCGTTTCATAGCCTTGGGGCAGCGCGTCAATGAATGCCGCCAGCTGGGCGCGTTCCGCCGCTTCGCGCACCGCCTCCGGCGTCGCATCCGGCCGGCCATAGGCGATGTTGAAGCCGATCGTGTCATTGAACAGAACAACATCCTGCGGCACGAGGCCGATCTGCGCGCGCAGGCTTTTTTGCGTCACATCGCGGATGTCTTCGCCGTCTATTTCGATCGCGCCTTCGCTGGGGTCATAAAAGCGCATCAGGAGTTTTAGGATGGTCGATTTGCCAGACCCGCTCGCCCCCACAATGGCGGTCGTTTTGCCGGCGGGCGCGACAAAACTCACGCCGCGAAGACCAGTGTCGCGCCCCTCATGCACAAAACCGACATTGATGAAATGCACCTCGCCCTTGGGCGCGCTTAGGGTTCGGGCATCGGGTTTGTCGGCGACGTCAGGCCTTTCATCGAGCAGCTGAAACATGGTCTCGGTGTCGATCGCCGATTGCTTGATCTCGCGGTAGGCCATGCCGAGAATGTTCAGCGGAGCGTAGAGATTGAGCATGATCAAGATCACAGCAGTGATGTCGCCCGGCCCCATGCGCCCCTGCGTCACCACATAGCCCGCCGCAGCGACCATCGCGGCAAGCCCGATATTCATCACCACCGCCTGCAGCACGTTCAGCGCAACAAGCGAGGTATTGGCGCGCACAGCCGCCTTGGCATAACGCACCAGTGCGGCATCGAATCGCGCGGCCTCGCGGTCTTCGGCGGCGAATGATTTCACCGTTTCAAAATTGAGGAAGGAATCAACCGCCCGGCCCGACGCTTCATTATCGAGTTCATTCATTGCACGGCGATGCTGCAGGCGCCAATTGGTGACGGCGATCGTACCCCACGCATAAATCAACACAGTGGCCGCAGCGATCGCACCAAACATCGGGCCATAGACAATCGCCATCAGCACCGCCGCGAGGCCCAATTCAAAAATCGTCGGCGCGATATTGAACGCCAGGAACCGCAGCAAAAAATCAATCGCCCGCACGCCGCGTTCAATCGTGCGCTGCAGGCTGCCGGTGCGTTTGGACTGGTGATAGCGCAGCGAGAGCGCATGCACATGGGTGAACACGCGTGTACCGGCGCGGCGTTGCGCCTCTTCGCTCACCGGTGAGAAAATGGCGTCGCGGATTTGCGGGCCAACCGCGGAAAACAGGCGCAGGCCCGCCCACAATGCCGCAAAGCCCATGAAGGTTGGCAGCAAGCCCTCCGCCTGACCCGCCGCCAGCTTGTTAACGCCGTCCGCCAGCACCAGCGGCGCGACCACCGCCACCAGCTTGGCCGCGATGGTCAAGATCAGCGCGATGGCGATCCGCGCGCGCACGCCCGCCCCCTGCAGCCCGCCGATCAGCCCCAGAATGCGCACCACGGCGCGCACGACCTTGGGGTCGTCGGTGGCGGCAGGCGGACTGGCGTGGGGATCGGCGGCGGAACGGGGCGCTGGACGCATCGCTTCGATCTAGCGACATGGCGTCCGTCCTGCAATGATCGACGCGTCGCCTGTTTCGGGTTCACCGCGGCATTGCCTGTGCAAAAACCCCGCTGCCCTCTTTGCCGCCGAGCGACCACCATGGACTTGACGAAAGTGTTCAGCAAGGGTTGGCCGGTAAGGAAGCCTCCATGACCCCTCTTCGTTCCGTCTGCGTGTATTGCGGCAGCTCCAACACCACCCGCCCCGCTTATCTCGACCTCGCCACCCGATTGGGGACTGCGATCGCCCAGCGCGGCATGCGGCTGGTGTATGGCGGCGGCCGGGTCGGCTTGATGGGCCGTGTGGCGGAGGCCGCCCACAGGGCCGGCGGAGAGGTTTTGGGCGTGATGCCGCGCTTTCTGGCTGCGCGTGAGATCGTCTATGAGGATGTGCCGCACCGCATGGTCGACACCATGCACGAGCGCAAGCACATCATGTTTGAGGAGGCCGACGCCTTCATCACCCTGCCCGGCGGCATCGGCACGCTGGAGGAAGCGGTGGAGATGCTGTCCTGGCGCCGGTTGCAGCTGCACGCCAAACCGCTGGTGTTTCTGGATGAGGATGGATTTTGGGCCCCCTTCTTCCAACTGATGCGCCACACCATCGACGCCAAGCTGACGCCGGCCTTTTTCGAAGACGCCCTGTTGCAGGCGTCGTCGGTGGAGGCGGCCTTCGCCGAGATTGAGGGTGCGCGCAAGAAGGCGGGTTAGGCCGTCTTGCCCTGCAGGCGCGCGCGCGCCTTGTCCTCGCCGATCAGCGCAAACAACGCCCCCATTTCCGGGCCGTGATCCTGGCCCGTTAGCGCTTGGCGCAGCGGCATGAACAGCGACTTGCCTTTCGCGCCCGTGCGTTCTTTCACAGCATCGGCAAAGGCCTTCCAAGTTTCGCCCGTATAGGGGCCGGGCGGCAAAACACTGAGCGCGGTTTCGGCGAAAGCGCGATCGTGGATGACCGGCTCGATCGGGCCAGACACGACCCCTGCCCATAGCGACACATCGGCCAGCTTTTCCAGATTGGCCCGCACCGCCAGCCAAAAGCCCTCGCCCAAATCTGCGCCCAGCGCTGCAAGGCGGTCGCGCGCGGCCGCATAGGGCAGCGCGTGCAGCACCTGCGCATTCACGCGGCCCAGTTCCTCCTGGTCAAAACGCGCGGTGGAGCGGCCGATTTTGTCCCACGAGAACTCGGCCGTGAGCTGGGCCAGGCTGTCGCGCGCGGCCACTGGGTCTGAGGTGCCGATTTTGGCCAGATGCGACAACACCGCCAGCGGCTCAAAGCCTGCGCTGCGCAATTCCTCCACGCTCAAAGAGCCGTTGCGCTTGGACAGCTTTGCCCCGTCCTTGCCCGCCAGGAGCGGGAAATGTGCAAACGCCGGCGCCGGGCCGCCCAGCGCCAAGAAAATCTCGATCTGGGCGCTGGTATTGGTGACGTGATCTTCCCCGCGGATGATGTGGCTCATCCGGAATTCGAGATCATCGACCACCGAAGGCAGGGTGTAGAGATAGTCGCCGTCGCCGCGGATCAGCACCGGATCAGACTGCGACGACAGATCAATGGATTGGCGACCGCGGACAAGATCATCCCACTCCACCCGCTGACCCGACAGCTTGAACCGCCAGTGCGGCCGGCGCCCTTCGGCCTCCAGCCGGGCGCGATCGTCCGCGGTCAGCGCCAGTGCGGCCCGATCATAGATTGGCGGGCGGCCGTTCAGTTCGGCAAGCTTGCGTTTGCGGTCGAGCTCCTCTTCCGTCTCGTAACAGGGATACAGCAGGCCCTGCGCGATCAGCGCATCGCGGGCTGCGTCGTAGCGGGCAAAGCGATCGGACTGGCGCGCGGTTTCATCCCAGGTCAGCCCCAGCCAGCCGAAGTCGGCATAGATCGCCTGTTCGTTTTCCGCGGTGGAGCGCGCCCGGTCGGTGTCGTCGATGCGCAGCATAAAGGCGCCGCCCTGCTGCTTGGCGAACAGCCAATTCATCAGCGCGGTGCGGACATTGCCCACATGGAGTTTGCCGGTCGGGGACGGGGCGATGCGAACACGGACAGTCATTGGCTTTTTCGGAGGGTTTCGCGCATGAGGAGGAAATCGTGCGCGCTTCCTAGCCGGTTCCGCGCGCCTGCGCCATGGGGCCAAAACCGCCGCCGGCCTCGCCTGCGGGTCGCCGCTCAAACAAACCGTGAAGAGCGTTGATTCCGCCGGCGCGATGTGGGAGGTGTGACCCAGGGGTTCCTGCGGCTTTCCTGTCCAATCGGACAGGAAAGTCTGATAACACTCATAACGCGTCAACAAGACGCTTCAATGAACTACGCTTAGCAAAACCAAGAAACCAAGAAACCAAACAGAGTTCTGGGGAGACAGAGATGAAGTCCTGGTTCAGCTCGATGTCGAGCATGGCTGTCATTGCTTTCGCGAGCACGGCGGCGATGCCGGCAATGGCGCAACAGACCGACGAAGCCGTCGAAAATGGCATCGTTGATGAAGTTGTGATCACCGTTACCCGCCGCGAACAAGCAGCCCAAGACGTGCCGATGGCTGTCAGCGTCGTCACCGGCGACCAGATAGAAAACGGCGTCGTCGCCGACATTATGGACCTGCAACAGCTGGCGCCTTCATTGAAGACCACCACCGGCCAATCGGCCGCGACCGGCTCGGTGCTGTCGATCCGTGGCATCGGCACCGCCGGCGACAATCCGGGTTTTGAGCCGGCCGTGGGCGTGTTTATCGACGGCGTGTTCCGCGCACGCGCGGGCGTGGCGCTGGCCGACCTGCCCCCGATAGAGCGCGTTGAAGTGCTGCGCGGCCCTCAGGGTACCCTGTTTGGCCGCAACACCTCGGCCGGCGCGATGAGCGTCGTGACGGCGGGGCCGCAATTCAGCTTTGGCGGCTATGGCAAGGCCACCTTCGGCAACGAGGGACAGGTGGGCGTCAATGCTGGCCTCACCGGCCCGATCAGCGAGCAAATGGCGCTGCGCCTCGACGCCGGCTACCGCCAGCGCGACGGCTATATCCAACTGGTCAACACCAATGGAGAAACCTCCAACAATATCGACCGTTACTTCGTGCGCGGTCAGGCCGCCTTGGAGTTTGACGACATCAGCATCCGCCTGATCGCTGATATGGCCAAGACCAGAGAAAATTGCTGCTATGCGCTGAATACCGGCAGCGGCGCCATTCTGCCGATCACCAACACCAACAGTGCGATCGGCGCCATCGCCACCGGCGCGATCAATGCGCTGGCCGGCAACCCGGCCGCGGGCGGCGCTACGGGGCGGGTGGGCGTTGTGTTGCCGTTCAACGCCGATCAGCGCCGCGCCGCAATCTCCCCCAACCGCGACTTGACGGAAAATGTCGACGAATGGGGTGTGTCGGGCGAAGTGAATTGGGATCTCGGCAATCTGAACTTCACCTCGATCACCGCCTATCGCGATTGGAGCGCGCTGCGCGACCAGGACATCGATTTCTCCGGCCTCGATCGCGCCTACCGCGATGATTACGAAACCGGCGTGACCGACTTCACGCAAGAGTTCCGCCTGCAGGGCGACGCGTTTGACGGCGCCGTCGACTGGCTGATCGGCGGCTTCTATCTGAGTGAAGAACTGACGCTGAAAGACACAATACGCTTTGGAACCCAGGCCAATGTGTTCACCGACAGCCTGATCAACGGCCTCACCCGGTCGACCGCCCTGCCCACCGGACTGCAATTGCACGGCACGCTTGGTTCGGGCGTACCGCTGTTTGGCCAGGTGGCGTTGGCGACCAACCCGACGCTGCTCGCAGCGGCGCTCGCGAACCCGGCCTTGCTCGCGCTGTTCAACAGCCCGATCCCCGGTGCGCCCGCAGGCGCCGGCCAGGTTGCCGATCGCTACACGATCGACACCGAAGCGTTCGCGCTGTTCACGCACAATCTGATTAATCTCAGCGATGATCTGACGCTGACCGTGGGCCTGCGCTACAATACCGAAACCAAAGAGATCAGCAGCAATCTGAACTCGGTGGTGCCGGCGTGCAGCTTCTTCCTGAACCCAGCCAACGCCCCCTATGTGACGGCGCTGCAAGGGGCGGGCTTGTTGGGCGCAGCGTTCCTGACAACCTGCAATCCGGAAGTGAATTCCGAATTCAACGGCGTGCGTTCGGGCAGCCGCGACGAAGAGGAATTTACCGGAACGCTCCGGCTATCCTACCAGCTCAGCGATAATGTGCTGATCTATGGCGGCTTCGATCGCGGCTACAAATCAGGCGGCTACAATCTGTCGCGGTCGGGCTTTGATTCCGTGGTCATCGGCGGCAATGGCCCGCAGATCAATGATCTGGCCTTCGAATTCGGCGTGAAATCGAACCCATCGCGCCAACTGCAATTGAACGCGACGCTGTTCCGCATGGATGTGTCGGGCTATCAATCGAACCGCTTCCTGGGCAACAATTTCGTCGTGCTCAATTACGAGAAACTGCTGTCGCAGGGGATCGAGTTGGAAGGCATCCTGCGCCCGGCGCCGGATTGGGTGTTTGCGCTTGGCTACACCTACATCGACGCCACAGTTGAAGACCCCGCCGCCGGGTCCGACAATAATCGCCAAACCTCCAACACGCCGCAAAGCGTCGTGACCGCGGCGATGACCTGGACGCCCCAACTCAGCAATGATATCGGCGCGCTGGTGCATATCGACGCGCGCTACAACAGCGAGGTGTTCCCGCTCAATGATCCTGTCGCCCGGCCGTTCACCTCGACCGACGCGCAGGCGATCGTGAACGCCCGCGTCGGCCTGAACTTCTCCGGCGGCCGCTACAAAATCGAAGCCTTCGCGGAAAATCTGCTCGACGAGTATTACAACATCACCGCCTTCCCGATCCCCGAACAGGGTTCGAGTTTTGCGGTGTATCCGTCGCCGCCGCGCTATTTCGGCCTGCGCCTCGCGGCAGAGTTCTAAGTCGGAGCTGATCGCTCAGGGACGACAGCGACAGCCCGGGCCCCTCGCCCGGGCTGTTGGCGTTTCGGCAGCGCAAAATCCAATCTGGTCAAACCGCCTGCAGCGCGGCACAAGGGCCGACAGCAAACGCACACGCGCTATCTGCGCCAGAACAGGGAAACGCCCATGCCCATGACCTCCCGTGAAATCCGCCTGAAGAGCCGCCCCGTCGGCGCCCCCGCGCCGGAGCACTTTGAACTCGGCACTGTGACATTGCCCGATCCCGGCGCGGGCGAAGTTCTGGTGCGCAATCTGTGGATGTCGGTCGATCCCTATATGCGCGGGCGCATGTATGACCGGCCAAGCTATGTGCCGCCGTTCCAGATCGGCGAACCGCTGCAGGGCGGCGCCATCGGGGAAGTGGTTGCGTCGGGCGATCCAGGCTTCAAGCCGGGCGATCTGGTGGACAGCATGTTTGGATGGCGCGAGGGATTTTTGGCGCCGGCCGGCGCATTGACGAAACTGCCCGCCGATATCAGCGCCCCGCCGGAAGCGTTTCTTGGCGTGCTGGGCATGCCGGGGCTGACGGCCTATGCGGGCCTGCTGGCGATCGGTGAGCCCAAGACCGGCGACACGGTGTTTGTGTCGGGGGCGGCGGGCGCTGTCGGATCGCTGGTGTGCCAGATCGCCAAACTGAAAGGCTGCACGGTTGTGGCGTCGTGCGGGTCGGATGCAAAAGGCCAGTGGCTGAAAAGCGTCGGCGTCGATGCGGTGGTGAACTACAAAACCTGTGGCGATCTGTTGTCAGCGGTGCGCGATGCAGCGCCGCGGGGGATTGACGTTTATTTCGATAATGTCGGCGGGGAACACCTGGAAGTGGCGCTGGAAGTGGCCCGGCCCGGCGCCCGCTTTGTCGAATGCGGGATGATCGCACAATACAACGATCAGGCGCCCCGCCCCGGCCCGCGCAATCTCATTTATGTCGTCGGCAAAAGCCTCAAGATCCAGGGCTTCATCGTCACCAATTATTGGCACATGCGCGGCGATTTTCTGCGCGATGTCGGCGGCTGGATCCGCGATGGCAAAATCAAGTGGGAAGAAACCGTCGAGCACGGCGTTGAAAACGCCCCGGCAGCGTTTGCAAAACTGTTCAGCGGCGGCAACACCGGCAAAATGCTGGTGAAGCTGGCATGAGCGACAGCGCGCGCGCCCAGTTCCAACAGGCCGGCGAAGGCAAACTTCCCGGCCTGCTGGATATCGAACTGCTGGAGACATCGGCGGATCGCTGTGTCGGGCGCTTCACGGTGGCCGAAAAGCACCTCGCGCCCAACGGTTTCCTGCATGCGGCCAGCGTGATCGGGCTTTCCGATACGCTGTGCGGCTATGCGACGGTGGCCAATCTGCCGGCAGGCGCCAGCGGCTTCACCACGATTGAGCTGAAGTCGAATTTTCTGGGCACTGCGCGCGATGGCGGCGTGCGCGCGGTGGCGACGCCGGCGCATCGGGGGCGCACCACCCAGGTGTGGGACGCCGCCGTGACCCGTGAAGCCGATGGCTGTGTGATCGCGCTGTTTCGCTGCTCGCAGCTGATCCTGTATCCCAAAGCCTGACGCCTTTTTCCGAGAAAGTCCCCCCATGCCGCGTTTGTTTGGCGCCTATATCATGGTCGATTGGAGTGCGGCGTCGAAGCCGGCGACGGGGGAGGATTCGATCTGGGTCGGCCATATGCGCCGCGATGTGCGCTTTCGCCCGGTCTATGCCGCCCACAATCCATCAACGCGCAAAGCGGCGGAGGATTTGATCCGCACCCTGATCGACGATCACGCCAAGCGCGGCGAACGGGTGTTGCTGGGGCTGGATTTTCCGCTGGGCTATCCCGCCGGCGCCAGCATCGCGCTGAAGCTGAAAGATCAGCCGCCGTGGCGGGCGCTGCATGCGTTTCTGGCCAAGGAAGTGAAAGACAAGCCGGACAACAGCAATAATCGGTTTCAGGTCGCTGCGATGATGAACCGTACGATCTCGGGCGGGCCGTTTCCGTTTTGGGGCTGCCCCCCGCGCGACACGTTGACGACGCTGCAACCCAAGAAGGGCCGCCCCCACGGCGATGACGACGTACCGGAATTTCGCCACGCCGAACGCATCGCCAAGGGCGCCCAACCGGTGTGGAAATTATACACCTCCGGCAATGTCGGCAGTCAGGCGCTGATGGGCATTCCGGTGGTGAAGCGTTTGAAGGATGCATTCGGCGCCAGCCTTGCGCTGTGGCCGTTTGAGACCGGCTGGAAAACACTCACCGAGGCCGATCTCGATGGCGTGGCGATCGTGGCGGCGGAAATCTATCCAAGCCTGTTTGCCGCCACCGCGGCGGCGGGCGAAGTGAAGGACGCCACGCAAGTGCGCGCCACCGCCGAGCATTTCCTGGCGCTGGACGAGAAAAACCAGCTGGGCGCGGTGTTTGGGCCGAAGGCCGATCAGGCCGGCCATGCCGAAGCGGTGGTGCAGGAAGAGGGCTGGATTTTGGGGGTTTAGGCCACACACGCATGCAATTCAGCGCGAGGACGTGCGGATGGCCAAGGCGGAGAAGAAAGGGTGCGCAATCATCGCGGTGACGTTTGCGCGCGTTTGGCCTAACGCGTTTTTATCGCGAACCGGGCCATCAAGATCGCCAGCGACAAAACGCTGGCCCACAGGATCGCCTCCAAAAGACCGGTCACGCCGCGGCCTTGCACTTGCGTCAACCACCAGGCCAGCGGCGGCATCACCAGCACGTATGAGACAAGATGGCTGGCGGTGGGGAACCAGTTGTCGCCCATCGCGCGCAGCGTTGAGGCGATCACCACCTGCCCGCCATCCGGCGCCAGGATCAGCGCCACCAGCCCCATCGCGCCCACCAGCACCGCGATCAAAGCGGGATCGGCGGTGTAGGCGCGCGCGATCCAGGCGCCAAACAGCAAGGCCGCCCCGGCCGCAGCCAGCATGAACAAGCTGTTCAACCCCAACGCCCACCAGCCCGCCCGGCGCACGGTGACACGATCGCCGCGTCCCTTGGCCTCCGACGTCAAGACGGCGCTGGCGACCGCGATCCCCATCGCGATCATGAACACCACCGCCAGCAGATTGAGCAGAATCTGATACGCGCTAACGGCCTGTTCGCCGATGCGCCCGGCCAGCACCGTCATGGCCGAAAAGGCGCCCGCCTCAAACACCTGGCTCAAGGCGGAGGCCGCGCCAATGCGGCCCAGCGCGCCAAAGCGAGGGGCGGTGCGATCGGGTTTGTCGAACACGCCAAAGCCCGCCCCGCGGTAGCGCACCACAATCCATCCCAACAGCGCCGCCACCAGGAAAAGCCGCGCAATCACCGTGCCCCACGCAGACCCCACCGCCCCAAAGGACGGCGTCAGCGCCAGATTGGCGGCGATGTTCACAAGGTTTGCGATCCACATCACGCTGGTGGATGCGGCCGGCTTTTCCAGGCCTTCGAGAAAATAGGTGGCCGCGATAAACATCAGATGCAGCGGCAGCGACAGCGCCAACACCGCAGCCACCGACGCTGCCGGATTGGCCAAGGCCGGCGCCACCCCCAGCGCAATCAATAGCGGCCCCGCAAACAGGATCGTGGCGACCGTGAAGGCAAGCCCCGCCACGATCGCAATCAACAGCCCGCGCCGCAACACCGCGCCCGCATGATGGGGCCTGCCCTCGCCGATCGCGCGCGCCGTTAACACCTGAACACCCGTCAGCATGCCGATGCCCGCCACCAGCAAGACGCTGGTCGGCGCCCAACCCAAGGCCTGATGCGCCAATTCATCGGGCGCAAACTGGCCAACCATCACCGTGTCTGCGACGCCCATCCCCATCACCCCAAGCCGCCCCAGCGCCACCGGCCACGACAATCCCAACAGCCGCGCCAGAAGCGAGGCGGGCTTGTCTTCAGCGGTTGAGGGCGATGCGGGAGCAGTCATGCGAGGGTCAAATCCTTGCGAGATTT
>JBIKVO010000306.1:0-4235 GCA_044356795.1 Caulobacterales bacterium | reverse complement strand
CAACCACCACGAATGAACGGCGTGGAACTTGTTTCCCGTTGAAGCAGAGTGAATCCCCCGGAAACCCCGAAGGCGGTTTATCCAGAGTCACTCGGCTCATTTGAATGACCTTAATTGCAATAACCTTGTGCGCCGATGTAACCCCCAGCCGCGTTTGTAAGGAGGTTGACCTTTCTGTTGTCGGTTGATAGGATTGTCAAACAATTTTTCGCGGCGACGGTGGACAGTCATGTCGGCATCTAACCCCTCATGGTTTCCGGACGCCCTGGCCACGCCCGCCGATGTGGAGGCTCTTCGCCCCGATTTGCCGCTGGATGCACGTATCTCGCAAATCATCATTCGCGAAATTCTTGCTGCCCATCATGCGCCCGGCTCTTGGCTGCGGGAGGTGGAGGTCGCGCAGCGTCTTGGCGTTAGTCGGCCAGTCGTGCGGGAGGCGTTCCGGCACGCCTATCGCGCCGGCTTTGTCGAGATTCAGCCATGGCGCGGGGCGCGTGTCGTGCAACTTTCGCTATTGGAAACGCGTCGCCTGCTTGATTTGCTTGAGGCGAATTTCGGTGTTGTCGGCGAGATCGCGGCGGAGAGCTTTCCGCCCTCTGAGCATGGGCGTTTGGATGCTTTGTTGGCGGAGCTCGATGTGGCGGTGGCGGTCGGTGGCGTTAACGAGCGCGTACGGTTGTCATTTGCGATCGCGAAAATGCTTTCGCGGCATGGCGGCAGCCCCACCGCCCATGACGTACTGATGCGCGTAGGCAGTCTTGTGCTTTGGCAGCATCGTTATCTGGAGCCGGACGACCGCGACGTTGCGCGTCGCTCGTCGGCGATGGTGCGCGCTTTGATCGATGCGGTAAAGGCGCGCGATGCCGAAACCGCTGGCGCCTGTGCGCGCAGTGTCGTGCGCATAACCAAGTCAACCTTAATGGCCTTGATGCCGCAGGTTCAGAAAAAAGCGGTGAGCGTCGAAGAATCCGATTGACGAAAATTGTCTTACAATTTTAACTCACTGCGCTAGCGAAGCCCCAAAGAGGGCAAGGATAGGCGGGGAGGAAGACATGAAGCGTGGTTTAGCGGCCTGGTCGTCAGTTTTTGCCTTGGCGGTCAACGGTTTTGCCTATGCGCAGACGCCTGCGCCGACGAGCGGAGGCGAGGCGCAGGCCGAGAACGCCGACGAAATCGTCGTTACGGCGCGCAAGCGGGAAGAACAAATCATCGATGTGCCGGCCAGCGTCAGCACGCTGTCTGGCGATCAGTTGGAGGATTTGGGCGGCGTCACCGATATTCGCGACTTATCCTATGTCGCACCGGGGCTCGCGCTTGTGGACACCGGCAATATCAATTCCGAAGTCAATATTCGCGGCGGCGGCGCAGGGACTGCGCGCGTTACCGGCGTCGATGCGCCGATTGGCGTGCTGCGCAATGGCGCCAATATTGCGGGCGGCAACATTGGCGGGCGCACCTTCACCCGCACAGATTTGTTCGATGTCGGGCGGGTTGAAGTCGTGCGTGGGCCGCAGGGCGCACTCTACGGCGTCAACAGCGTCGGCGGCGTCATCAATGTGGTCAGTCGTCGCCCCTCATTTGAGCCCGGCGCACGCGGTGTGTGGGGATATTCCCCTGAAATTGGGCGTGGCTCGCTTGAAGCGATCGTCAATATTCCACTGGGCGATAAGTTTGCGATGCGCGTCGGCGGGCAAGCGGTAAAGAGCAATGATGGTCATTTTCAAAATGTCGTCACCGGCGAAGCGGGCGATCTCGAACAATATGAAGCGGGGCGAATTTCTTTGGTTTGGGCGCCATCGCCAGATCTTTCCTTTTATTCCGTCATTGATTCTGCGGCCGATGTGTCCTCCTCCAATCGGGTGCGCACGCGGTATGAATTGAATGATCCAACCGCGACGCCAGGCCCTCTTGATCCCGATGGTCCGTTCCGGTTCGGACACAACACGTCCAATGAAGTCCAACGGGATTTGCTGAATTGGACAGGCGAAATTGCCTGGAACTCCCCGTTTGGCAAACTGACGTCGATCACATCGTATCGCGATCGCGGCACGCGCTTTTTTCAGGATGAAGATGGCACGGCGCCAGGTTATGCGCAGGCGGCGTTTCCAGCGGCTTCCTGCTTTACGCGGACGTGCGTTACGCTCTTCACTGACGACACAGAAATGCTGAGCCAGGAATTACGCCTCACCAACAGCATTGGGACAGGCCTGGACTGGATGTTGGGCGTGAACTGGCAGGACCGCGAAACCGAATTCGCCTTTATCGCTGATGGACGCACCAACAACAATGTCGCGACGCTCAGCCCGACGGCAAACTCCGCCAGCGTTGCCATCGAAGGCGATACACAGATCGGCGTGTTCGGTTCCCTGTCCTGGCAGGTTACGGAGCGGTTGACGATCGACGCCGCCGCACGCTGGGGACAAAGTGAAAAAGACGCGCGCGCTTACAATGTGCGTCGCGGCGCTGGCCCGGTCTTTTGCCCCTACCTGGACCCAATCCACGGTGACTTAAGCGTGTCGCCGACCTGTGTGGCGTCACTTATCACGTTCGACGAGACATTCGAAAACACCTCGCCCTCAGCGTCGGTGAAATATTCGCTGAGCGATACTTGGAACATCTTTGCAAGCGCCGCGCGCGGTTATCGCTCGGGCGGCTTCAACGGCACGGCAGTGGCGTTCCCAGGCTTGGTGCCGGAAACGTTCGAACCGGAAAGCACGACCGCTTATGAAATCGGAACCAAATTCACGTTTGGCGGCGGTCTCGTCACGCTCACCGGCTTTTGGAATGATTTCGAAGGTCTGCTCGTCAGTCTTCCAATCGCAGGCGATACAGCGGGGCGCTCCTATCGTGACAATGCCGGCAACGCCGAAACGCACGGCGTTGACGCTGAATGGGCGGGGCGCGCGGCGTTTTTTCCGAGTGCGTTAGGGTCTTTGGATTTTACACTGGCGGGCAATTGGCTGATAGGCGAAATCCAATCCGGACCTTATCGCGGCCGTACGGTCGAAGGATCGCCGGAATACACCTACACCGCTACCGGCATTTATTCGCGCGAACTTTCTGATGCGTGGCGCTTTGTCGGCTCGGCGTCCTATCGTGGGCAACGCGGTGGGTTCACCAACACGACACAAATCAACAATCTTGTGCCGCTGGTCGATCTCGATCTGTGGGACGCCCGCTTGTCGCTGGAGCGCGGGACTGTCAGCTTTTCGGTCTCGGCCGAAAACCTGTTCGACGAAACCTATGTGGCTTTGCGTGATCCCAACCGCTCGGTTTATGGCGATGGGCGTGAGATCACGTTCCGGATTGCCGTGCGCAACGGGTCAGAGGCGCGAAGACGCAAATAGGGCATCGCCGCAGGGTCACGAGTTTCGCAAGGAGAAGCGACATGACTTCGCCATTCACGCGGCGAGCGTTCACGTCTTCACTCGTCGGGTTGTCCGCGTGCGCTACGCCCGGGATGGCGGACGATGGAGCTGGAGCAAAGCTCTACGCGGATGTTGAACGCTATGTCGCGTTTGGCCCGAAGCGCACGGCCAGCGCCGCGGATCGCGCGGTTTCAACCTGGCTTGCGCGCGAAGCCGAAGCGCTGGGCGCTGAAGTGACGCTGCAACCGTTCTTTGTCCGCCAATTCGATGTCGCGCGCGCGGAATTGTCTGTCGGCGCCACCACGTTTGAAGCCTTGCCCTTTTGGTTTCCGAGGGCAAGCGCATCGCCCATTGAAGCGCGCTTGCAGATGCTGAGCGCCGTCCGATCTGGCGAGCTTGCGCTTTCCGTTTTGCCTGCAGGCTTAGCGGGCTTGCGCGCGATGCCGGTGGCCGTCTTGCAAGCCGCGCGATCTTCGGCGGCTGGGTTGGTCCTCGTGACGCCGACGCCATCTGGGTTGTTGTTCGCCCATGGTCAGAGTGAAGAATGCGCTTTGCCCACTCTTGTTGTCGGCGCCAAGGATGGCGCTGCGCTGCAGGCGGCGGCGGCGGCTGGCGCGATGGCGCGTTTCGTTTTGCAGGGCGAAGTCCGGCCGCGCGCCGAAGCGTTTAATGTGATTGCACGGCTCGGCCAAGGCGAAAGGCTGATCGGCGTGTCGACGCCTACGAGCGCTTGGCTTACCTCTGGTGGAGAGCGCGGCCCTGGTGTGGCGCTTTGGCTTAACCTTCTGCGCCGCGCGGCCCGCAGCTCAAGCGCGCGATGGCTTTTTGTGGCGGCGTCCGGCCATGAACTCGATGCCGCCGGCGCGC
>JBIKVO010000193.1:0-5998 GCA_044356795.1 Caulobacterales bacterium | reverse complement strand
ATCCCGAAAAAGATGAACCGCAAAAACCGCCCAAACACCGCCACCGCCAGAAACAGCCACAGCGGATAGCTGACCACGCCCGCCCCAATGCACACCAACTTGAACGGGATCGGCGTCACCGCGCCCAGAAAAATCCACCATGCGCCGTTGGCCAGATCGGCGGCCAAGTTGTGGCGGATTTCTTCAAACTGCGCGGCGCCGCCAAACATCGCCACCAGATGCATGCCGATGAATTCCCACCCACCGACCCCGATGACATACCCGATCAGGCCGCCGATCACGCTGGTCAATGTGCCGATCAGCACGATCAGCGGAATGCGGTCACGCGCGGCAGCCATCATCGGTAAAGACACCGCGTCCACCGGCAGCGGCAGCAGCGCGCTTTCAGCAATGGACACAATCGACAAAAGCCAAAGCGCCGCATTCGAGCCGGCGAGTTTTTCCGCCCGCTCCGTCAGATCTTTTCCAGACCACATGCGCGCGTGCTTCCCCGTCTGAGGCGTCTCACAAACTTGTTACAGATCGCGAACCGCTTTCCAAGGGGGCAATGTTTGCGCGGCAAACACGCCGCGGGCGACGGCGCGCGCCAGGCAATCGGCGGCAAGCGCGCCGATCTGCGTCACCGCCAGCGCTTTGGGCTGCGCCAGTGGAAAAGCCCCCGTCGACAGCGCGAAAACCACATCGCCATCGAACGGGGCGAACACCGGGCGGATGGCGCGCGCGAGCCCAGCCGACGCCATCTGCGCCACCCGTTTGCAATCGGCCGGCGTCAGGGCGGTGTTGGTTGCGACCACCGCGATGGTGGTGTTTTCCCGCGCCGCGCCGGGGTGCTTGGCAAGGCCCCAATCGGCCGGATCCGGCGCATAGTCAGCAGGCGGGCGGACGCCGCCAAATTCGCCATGGATCTCGGACGGCCACGCCCAAAAGGCGCGCGTTCCCGGCATCACCACGGACCCAAAGCTGTTCACGCAGGCCAGCGCCGCCACCGTCAGGCCGTCCCCCAGCATGATCGAGGCCGAGCCTTGCCCGCCCTTGAGCGCCCCCGCCAGCGCGCCAAAACCGGCCCCCGCATTGCCGAGCGGAACCGCCCGCGCGGCCGCGGCCAGCGCCGCAGCGCCGAGGCGGCGATAGGGCGGATCATCGCCCCAATCCTTGTCGCCGCCATTGGCCAAGTCAAACAGGATGGCGCCGGGCACGATCGGCGCGGTTTTCACGTCGGACGCGATCTCAAAGCCGCGCCCCACCGCACCCAACGCCGCCACCACGCCGTCGGCCGCGGCCAGCCCATACACAGAGCCGCCAGCCAGGCAGATCGCGTCCACCGCGTCGACCAGGTTCTCCGGGGCGAGCAGGTCGGTCTCGCGGGTGCCCGGTCCGCCGCCGCGCACATCCACCCCGCATACCGCCCGCCCAGGCGCCGCCACCACCGTCACGCCGGTGCGTGCGGCCGCATCTTCAGCACAGCCGATCAGCAGGCCGTCGAGGTCGGCAAGGCTGTTGGTCGGGCCGGGGCGGGCAGGGGCTGCGAGACTCATGGCGGCGGAATCCTTGAAGGGGCGGGCCAAGCGTGTATGCAGACGGGCATGATGCATCTCAAGGCTCCCATCTCCGTCATATTCGCTGTGCTGGTCGTTGCGCTTGCGGGGTGCGCCAGTCCGCCTGTCCCTGCGGCTGACGCGCCCAACAAGGCGATGGTCGCCGCCGCCGATCCGCGCGCGGTGGATGCCGGTGTCGCCATGCTGGACAAGGGCGGATCGGCCACCGATGCGGCGATCGCGGCGATGATGGTGCTGGGGCTGGTGGAGCCGCAGAGCGCGGGCGTTGGCGGCGGTGGATTTCTGCTGCACTATGACGCCGCCAGCAAAGCGATCGCTGCGTTTGACGGCCGCGAAACCGCGCCGGCGTCGGCGAAGCCGGACTTGTTCCTGGGGGCGGACGGCAAGCCCCTGTCATTTGCTGATGCGGTGGCAAGCGGGCGGTCGACCGGTGTTCCGTCGCTCGTGGCGATGCTGAAGCTGGCCCATGACGAACACGGCAAACTGCCCTGGGCGAGCCTGTTTAAACCGGCCATCACGCTGGCCGAGCAGGGCTTTGCGATCAGCCCGCGTCTGCGCCAATTCATCCAGTTCGCCGATCGCAATGGCGGGCTCTCGGGCAACCCCACCACCAAGGCCTATTTCTTCGACGCCGATGGCCAGCCGCTGCCGGTGGGCTTTATCCGCACCAATCTGCCCTATGCCGCCACGCTGCGCGCGATCGCTGCGGAAGGCCCATCGGCTTTGACGCAAGGCCCGATCGCCACCGCGATCCTTTCGGAGGTGCGCCGCGCGCCGCGCGCCGGCACGCTGACGCTGAATGATCTGCAGGCCTATCGCCCGCGCAAACTGGAACCCGTGTGCGGCTTCTATCGCAGCTATCGGGTTTGCGGCATGCCGCCGCCATCGTCTGGCGGGGTGGCGGTGCTGTCGATCCTTGGCCTGTTTGAGCGCGCCCGGCCGAGACCCGAGGGGCCAACCAGCGTCGACGATTGGTCAGCCTTTCTGTGGGCCAGCCGCATCGCTTATGTCGATCGCGACCATTATGTCGGCGATGATCAGTTTGTCCCGGTGCCGACCGAGGCGCTGGTCGATCCGCGCTATCTGGGCGCCCGCGCAAACGAGATCGCGCTCGATCGCGCAGCGCCCGTGGGGCTGCAGCCGGGCGACCCGTCCACCGTGATCGGGGGGGCAAGCCTGTTGGATCAATGGGGCCGCGATCGCACCGCCGATGTGCCCAGCACCACGCATCTTTCGGTCACGGACGCGCAGGGCAATGCGGTGGCGCTGACCGCCACGGTGGAATCGATTTTCGGCAATCGCCGGATGGCGGCGGGCTTTTTCCTGAATAATCAGCTGACCGACTTTTCGCTTGATCCCGTAAAGAACGGCAAGCCGGTGGCCAATGCACCAGGCCCGGGCAAACGCCCGCGCAGTTCCATGGCGCCCACCATCGTGCTGCGCCCGGATGGGGCGCTGGAGGCGGTGGTTGGCTCGCCCGGCGGGTCGGCGATTATCGCTTATGTCGCCAAGACGGTGGTTGGCATGATCGATTGGAACCTGACGCCGCAGCAGGCCGTTGAAGCGGTGAATATCGTCGCGTCGCGGCCGCAAATCCGCGTGGAGCCGAACCGGATGCCGGAGGGGCTTGCAGCGGGGCTGACCGCGCGCGGCTGGACCCTGCAGGATGTCACGATCGAGGGCAGCGGCCTGCATGTCGTCCGCATGACGCCGCAGGGCCCTCTGGGAGCGGCAGATTCCCGCCGGGAAGGGACGGCCAGAGGGCCCGAGAAAGCCGCCCCCGCTTTGGCGCGCTGAGGCGTCATGATCCTGTCGCGCTTTGGCGTTAGCCCGCACCCGATATCCTGAAAGGAAAAGCCCATGATCCGTTCGGCTTTCGCCGCTGCGCTGGCCTGTGCTTTGGCGGCGTCTGCGTTGGGCGCCTGCGCTCCGGTTGCTGCGTCGCCACCGCCCCATGGGGTGGTCTTCCTGCATCCCGACGGCATGGGCGCCAACACCTGGACAGCGATCCGCCTGAAGGAAGCAGGCCCCGACGGCGCCCTGGCCTGGGACGGCCTGCCGGGTGTTGCTCTCTACAAAGGCCCGCTGCTTGACAGTGTGACGGCCTCGTCGAACGGCGGGGCCACCAGCCATGCCTGGGGCGTGCGCGCCAAGTCCGACAGCCTTGGCATGATCGATGGCCGCAGGGTCGCCGCCAACGCGGTCGGCGGCGGTCTGCCCCTGATGCTGGAGGCCAAGGCAAAGGGCCGGGCGATCGGCATCGTCAATACCGCCTCGGTCACCGACGCCGGCACCGGCGGCATGATCGCTTCGGTTCCCAATCGGCGAGAGCACGCCGATATCGCCGCCCAGATGCTGGCCGCCGGGCCTGAGGTGTTGCTGGGCGGCGGCGAACAATATTTCCTGCCGGCCCATGTCCGCGGCGTCCATGGACCGGGCGCGCGCAGCGATGGCCGCAATTTGATCGCTGAAGCGCGCGCCGCCGGCTACCGGGTGGTGCGCACCAGGGCCGAACTGGCCGAGGCGGTTAAAACGCCGGGCAAGGTGCTGGGCCTGTTTGCGGCTGGCGATACCTTCAACGACGCCACGGAGGAGGATTTGCGCGCCCGCGCGCTCACCCCGTTCGATCCTGCCGCTCCCCGCTATGACGAGATGGTCGAGGCCGCACTGGCGCTGCTGAAGGCCGGCGGCCGCGATTATTTCCTGGTCGCGGAAGAAGAGGCGACCGACAATTTCGCCGGCGACAATAATGCCAGCGGCGTGCTTGAGGCCGGCGCCGGGGCCGATCGCGCCATCCGCCTGGTCCATGCGGGCCTTGGTGCGCGCGATTTCCTGCTGGTCGCCTCCGACAGCGATTGCGGCGGCCTGCAGGCCACCGGCGATGATGTCGTGGCTGGGCAGGCGCTGGCGGTGCGCTGGGAGAATGGTTCGCCCATCGACGGCGTGACCGGGACCGGCGGATTGCCCTTCATGGCCAAGCCCAATGCGCAGGGCGTCCGCCTGCCGTTTGCGATCTCGTGGGCGTCGGATGGCGATATGTCGGGCGGGGGCGTGGTGCGCTGGGCAGGCGATCCGGGGGCGGCGTTCAAGCCCGGCCCGATGCTCGATTCCACCGACATCTATCGCACCCTGCGCAGTGCGCTTGGCCTGTGAGGGGCGGTTCAATCGCTGTTCAGCGGTTTGTGCTACGCTCCCCCATCGGCTTTTCGTGATAGGCTTGTGACCCGCATCCGCCATACCACCGTCTCCAAGCTGACCAACGGCCTCGTTGAGGGGGCGACGCTGGCGCTTGCGTTCCTGGTCGGGCTGCTGGGCTTGCCCTGGCAGGTGGCGCTTGCCGTGATCTTTGCGCATTTGGCTTATTATCTCTGGACCCGGCGGCGGGCGCTGGCGAACCTGAAATTCCCGGTCCGGATCATATTGGGGCTGACGGCCGGTCTGATTGTGAGCGCAGTCTATGGCCTTGGCGCGGGGGTGCGCGTGGTGATGGGGATGTGAGGGCGCGGGGAGCTCGGGCTTGTCTTCCCACCCCGCCTTCGCTCTAAAGCGGCCAATGCTTTCGGAGTTCCAACCATGTCTGCATTCCGTCGCCTCAATGACGCGAAGGGTCAGGTCGCGCTGGTGCGCGTCGATTTCAACGTGCCCATGCAGGATGGCCGCGTCAGCGATGACACGCGGTTGAAGTCCGCCCTGGCGACGATCGAGGCGCTGCGGGTCAAGGGCTGCAAGGTGGTGCTGCTGGCCCATTTCGATCGCCCCAAGGGCAAGCGCGTGCCGTCGATGTCGCTGCAGCCGGTCGCCGAGCCGCTCGCCGCGCTGCTGAGGACGCCCGTCGCCTTTGCGCCGGACTGCGTCGGCGAGACCGCCCAGGCCGCCATCGCCGCACTGCCCAAGGGCGGGGTGGTGCTGCTGGAAAACACCCGCTTCCATGCCGGCGAAGAAACAAATGATCCAGCGCTCGCCGCCGAGATCGCCAAGCTTGGCGATTTCTACGTCAATGACGCCTTTTCCGCCGCCCACCGCGCGCACGCCTCCACCGAAGGGCTGGCGCGGCTTTTGCCCGCCTTCGCCGGCAAAAGCATGGAGGCGGAGCTGGATGCGCTCGATGGCGCGCTGGGCAATCCGCGTCGGCCGGTGTTGGGGATCGTCGGCGGCTCGAAAGTGAGCAGCAAGATCGATCTGCTCAAAAACCTGGTCGCCAAGCTCGATAAACTCGCCATCGGCGGCGGCATGGCCAACACGTTCCTTTACGCCAAGGGCGTGGATGTGGGTCGCTCGCTGTGCGAGCGCGAGATGGCGGAAACCGCGCGACGCATCATGGAAGACGCGCAATCCGCGGGAAAACAGATCGTCCTGCCGGTGGACGCGGTGATCGCAAGCGCGCTCACCGACGCCGCCGGCGCGCAAACCGTGCCGATCGGGCGCATTCCGGCCGACAAGAT
>JBIKVO010000240.1:0-5153 GCA_044356795.1 Caulobacterales bacterium | reverse complement strand
GGTCGTAGAGAAGTTTGGCGTTTCGCCCGACAAAGTGATCGATGTGCAAGCGCTGATGGGCGACAGTGTGGATAATGTACCCGGCGCCCCCGGCATCGGCCCCAAAACAGCGGCCGAATTGATCAACACCTTTGGCGATCTTGAAACCCTTTTGGCCCGCACGGCTGAAATCAAGCAACCCAAGCGTCGTGAGACACTTGAACAGAATACAGAGCTGATTCGTTTGTCAAAGTTGCTGGTGACGTTGAAGGATGACGTTCCCGTCGAGGCGTCGGTTGAGTCCTTTGCGGTGCGCGATTTTGATCATGCCGCGCTTGTCAAGTTTCTCGAAAACATGGAGTTCCGCACCCTGACGCGGCGCGTTCGTGAGCACGCGGCAAAAGAGGGTGCTGTCATTGCCCCGGCGACTGTGATTTCAGCAGGCGGCGTCGATGATCCTGCCATCGATTACACCGCCTATGTCACAATCACCACGATGGCGGCGTTGCAGCGCTTTATCGATCGCGCCCATGAGTTGGGCGTGTTGTGCGTCGATACCGAAACGGATTCGCTGTCGCCAACGAGCGCCAATCTTGTTGGGATTTCGCTGGCCGTGGCGCCGAACGAGGCTGGTTATGCGCCTTTGGGTCATCGCAGCGGCGGCGGGGGGGATTTGTTTTCTGAAAGTGGAAAACCAACCCTTGGCCAATTGCCGCTTGCTGACGTGATTGCCGCCTTGAAACCGGTGCTTGAAGATTCCGCGGTTTTGAAGGTTGGCCAAAACATCAAGTTTGATTTGTCGGTGTTTGCCCAACACGGGGTGGCCGTTGCACCGATCGACGACACCATGTTGATTTCCTATGTTTTGGCTGCCGGTTTGCACAGTCACGGCATGGATGATTTATCGGAGCGCCATCTGGGACACCGGCCGATCAGCTTTTCCGATGTGACAGGTAAAGGCAAGGCGCAGGTGACGTTTGATTGCGTCCCCATCGAGGCGGCAGCGCGCTATGCGGCAGAGGATGCAGACGTGACACTGCGATTATGGCGCAAGCTGAAGCCGAGTTTGGGGCGCGACCATCTTTTGACCGTATACGAAACGCTGGAGCGGCCAATGCCCAGCGTGCTGGCTGCGATGGAGCGCACCGGCATTCGCGTCGACCCTGATGCGTTATCACGCATGAGTGGGGACTTTGCCAAACGCATGCTTGGCTACGAAGCCGAGGCGCATCGCCTGGCGGGGCGGGCGTTCAATGTCGGCTCGCCCAAGCAATTGGGCGAGGTTCTGTTCGACGACATGAAATTGCCGGGGGGCGTGAAAACGAAGACCGGCGCCTGGGGCACAGACGCGAGTGTGCTGGAAGATCTCGCCGCTCAAGGTCATGCATTACCAAAAATTCTTCTCGATTGGCGCCAGTTGCAGAAGCTGCGCTCAACCTATACCGAGGCGCTACGCGAGGCGATTAACCCGAAGACGAAACGCGTACACACCAGCTTTGCGCTGGCAGCGACGACAACGGGGCGACTTTCGTCATCAGATCCCAATCTGCAGAACATTCCGATTCGCACCGAGGAGGGCCGACGCATTCGCGAGGCATTTGTGGCGGAGCAGGGCCATGTGCTCATCAGCGCGGATTACTCGCAAATCGAACTGCGTTTGCTGGCTCATGTCGGCGATGTTGCGCAATTGAAGGCCGCTTTTCTTGAAGGTCTTGATATTCACGCCATGACAGCATCGGAAATGTTTGGCGTTCCGATCGCTGGGATGGATCCCATGGTGCGCCGGCAGGCGAAGGCCATCAATTTTGGCATCATCTACGGCATTTCGGCGTTTGGGCTGGCAAATAATCTCGGCATACCGCAGGCCGAGGCGGCCGCCTATATCAAGACATACTTCGAAAGATTTCCTGGGATCCGGGATTATATGGAGAATACCAAGGCGTTTGCCCGCGCCAATGGGTTTGTAAAGACGATTTTCGGACGACGGTGCTTTGTTCCTGGCATCAAGTCAAAAACGCCAAGCGAACGCGCGTTTGCGGAGCGGCAGGCGATAAATGCGCCGTTGCAGGGCGCTGCGGCGGATATCATTCGTCGCGCGATGGCGAGGCTTCCAGCAGCCTTGAGTGCGGCGAATTTGAAGGCTCACATGCTGTTGCAGGTGCATGATGAACTCGTGTTCGAGGCGCCGGCCGCGGAGGCAGGCGCCGCCTGCGCGCTGGTAAAGCGCGTGATGGAGGGAGCTTGCGAGCCTGCACACCCGCTGTCCATCCCGCTGATTGTCGAAGCGAAGGCAGCCAATACATGGGGCAAAGCGCATTGATGGGGCAATAGAAATGGACGGTTTAACCCTTGATCGTCTCACCGAACAGCAAGGCTTCGACATGATGCGTCGGCGGTGAACCAAACGCCAAAATGGCATCGTGATAGCGCTTCAATGAAAAGCCGTCGCCCCAGTTTTTGCGCGCCCGGTTGCGCAGTGCATAGTGCTCAATCCAGCCCACAAAGTAGGTGGATAATTGCGAGCTTGAAACTTGCGCGCGCACCCACTTGCCGGCGGCCTCGCGTTCCTCCTGGAATGCTGTCTCGGTCATTAAGGCCATGCCCTCTTCACGCGTCATGCCATCGGCGTGAATGGCTTGATCAAGAAGCGCGTTGGTGATGAGGCGCAGACGCCATTTTCGGTTGACCAGCCCACCGAGTGGATCATCGCCATAGTAGCCCTCTTCGCCCATCATATCCTGGGCATAGCAGGCCCAACCCTCCACGAATGTTCCAGAGTAAAAGGCTGCGCGCAGCACGCTTTTGTAGCGGTTGGAGTGCCAGATTTGCACATAATGGCCAGGCATCGCCTCATGGATGGTCAATTCATGGATCGAACGATTATTGTATTCCCGCAGGAAGCTTGTTGTTTGGGTTTCGGTCCAAATTTCTGGTATCGGCGATATGGCGTAGAAAGTTTTTTGACCCTGCGCCAGCGGGCCGGGTGAATCGCAATAGGCGACAGCCACACCGCGCTGAAACTCTGGCATGATGATAATTTCAACCGGGGTGTCGGGCAGGGTGATGAGGTTTTGCTCACGCACAAAGCGCGTGGAACCTTCGAGCGTTTGGCGAGCAAACGTCACGACATCAGATCGCGCCGGGCGCTCGGCATAGGCCCTTTCCAGAGCTGCGGCGATGGCAGCTTGCGGATCACGCGGCGCACCGCGGCCGAGGACTTTCCCGGCCAGTTCAAGCATCTCGGCGCGCGTCTGCTCGGCGGCGTCGCGTGCGCGCGCTTTGATTTCGGTGCGTGTCAGCGTCGAGCCTAAAGCAAGACCGAGCTTCTCATCATAACGCTTGGCGCCGATGCGGAAGTCGCCCCGTGCCTGCGGTGCGAGGGTGTCATCAATCCAGATTTGGTGCGCTTTTGCAGCGGCGCGTACTGTCTCTGCGGCCCTTTGAAGACGGGCGCGATCATCGGGCCCCAAGGCTTGCGCCTGGGGCAGGATTACACTGTCAATTAGGCCCATCACGCCTGGATGTTGGCGGGCGTAGGTTTGCGCGTGAACCGCTGGGACGCGGGCCGGGTCCAGGCTTGAACGGGCGGCGGCAAAAATCTCGGGTAGCAGCGCCATGCGTTGCGTCGCCCAAGCCAAGCGTTGCGCGATGGGCGCGATCTCACGGGCGACGAGGCCGTAAAGCGCGCCACCGGCCGCATCGCTGTAAAGCGTCGGGTCCCAGGCGTGGACGTCTGCACGCGCTTGCCAGTCGCTCAGCGCCAACTGATTGTCCAAGATCGCCGCGTCCACCTGATCGCCGGGCGATAAGCGGCTGCGCTCGATTGTGGCGAGTCTTGCCTTGATCCCAGCGCGCGCCGCTGCAGACGATGCGCGGCCGGTGGCCGACAAGTCGTCCAGCTGGTCATTGAAACGGTTATCGCCGAGCCAAGTGGCGAAACGGGGCGACAGGCGGGCGAACGTGTCCAAGCTGTCGGCTGACAAACGGGCGAAGGCCGACCCGTCTGGGCCGGCGCCCGCAGCGGCCCTCGTGGCGCAACCGGCCAAGGCGCCGGGTGCGGCCAGCATGGATCCGGCCATCAAACCTGTTGCAGTGCGGCGTGTCATTGTCGTGGTCATGGGCAGGTCTCCAGCAGCGAACCGTAGCGTCCACTGTGTGGTTTCGGCAAGCGACCTGTTCCCCTTTGTCGCGGCGGCGGCTAAAGAAAGCGCGTCGGGGGCGGGGCGTGCCTCGTTTCCCGCAGTGCGAACCAAATTTGCGATCCGAACGTGCGCAGCGAAAGAGAGCCCATGCCCACCATCGCCCTGGTCGATGACGACGAAAACATCCTGACAAGCCTCAAGATTTTCTTCGAGAGCGAAGGCTACACCGTGCGCGCCTATCACGATGGCGCTGCAGCCCTCGCCGCCCTCTCCGAGAGCCCGGTCGATATCGCGATTTTCGACATCAAGATGCCCAGGATGGACGGCATCGAGCTGTTGAAGCGGTTGCGCCAGAATTCGTCCGTTCCGGTCATATTTCTGACCTCCAAGGACGATGAGACTGACGAAGTGGTCGGTTTCAATGTTGGCGCCGACGATTATATCGCCAAACCGTTTTCGCAGCGGCTGCTGTCTGAACGGGTCAAGGCCATTCTGAGGCGGACCCGCAGCGGCGGGCCCGGGTCGGAAAACGGCGACAAAAAGTCGATCGTGCGCGGCCAATTGGTGCTGGATCCCAACAAGCACGCCTGCACCTGGGCGGGCCAGCAGGTCAAACTCACGGTTACGGAATTCCTGATTTTGCAGGCGCTGGCGCAGCGCCCTGGTTATGTCAAAAGTCGAGATCAATTGATGGACGCAGCATATGATGATCAGGTCTATGTCGATGATCGAACAATCGACAGCCATATCAAGCGCTTGAGAAAGAAGTTCCGCGACCTCGATGCCAATTTTGATGCGATCGAAACCCTCTATGGTGTCGGCTACCGTTACAACGAAGCCTGAACCAAACGGCGGTGGGCCCGATAAGGCGGACCACACTCGGTCCGCAGGTGGAGAAGCTGCCTCGGGCGCGCCTGGGCGTCGGGAGACCGCTCGTAATCTGTGGACGTCCCGGATCGCCCGCCTGATCTTTGCATGGAACCTGGTCGGGTTTTTGGCGTTGGCGTTCGGGGCCTTGGTTTTGACCGAGTT
>JBIKVO010000192.1:0-6058 GCA_044356795.1 Caulobacterales bacterium | reverse complement strand
AAAACACCGCATACCCGATAGCGTCCACCCATGCGCGCAGATTGGCTTGCAGCGATGTTGCAAAGTCGCCGCGCATCGCCGCGATCGCTTGCGCCAGCGCCGCCGGGCCCGGATCCCACAGCGCGGCCGCCATGTCGCGCTGCTCCGACGGCGCCATCATGTCGAGGCTGACGGCCAACATCGCCTGCATGCCGCAAGCGACGGCATACACCATAAGGCCCGCGATCAGAAGGAAGACGGGCGATGCACTGCGCCACAGCATCGCAATGGCGCCGCACACGGCATAGGCGAGCAGAATATCGCCAAACCAAATCACTGCGCCATGCACAAGACCGAACACAGCCAACCAAAACAAGCGGGCGTGCAAAACCTTCGCCTTGTCGCGATCGCTGCGCTCCCCACCCACCAAGAACAATGTAACGCCGAATAGAATCGAAAACAGCGTCACCATTTTCAACTCAAACCCGACATGCATCACAAGCCATGTCCAGGCGGTGTCGCTGGCGATCGGCTGCGGCGCCAGTCCCGGATTCAGTGCGCTTTGCAGCGGATAGGCAAACACCGCCGCATTGACCGGCAAAATGCCCATCACCGCAAAGCCGCGCACCACATCCAGCGCCTCAATCCGCGCGGGTCGATCATCGGGGGCGCGCATGATTACTCCGTGTACGGATCGCCGGATTTGCGCACATAGCGACCATTGACAAGGCGCATATCAATATCAGGATATTCGCAGATATCGGCGGCATGACGCGAGCCGACCTCCAGATAAATCGCCATGTTCGCGCTTTTATTGATCAAGTGGTGGCCGTCTGGCCGGTTCTTCGCAAAGCCTGCACAATCGCCCGCGCGCAGCACCTGTTCGCCAGCGTCAGTGATCAGCGTCAATTCACCCTCGATCACATAGACAAACTCATCCTCATGGGTGTGCCAGTGGCGTTGCGAACTCCATTCCCCCGGCGGCAGGCGCACCCGATTGACGCCGAAATCCGTCAGCCCCGCCGCATCGCCGAGGCGGCGCTTCAAGCGCCCTTTGGCCTTTTGCCGATAAGGTTCCGGATAGGCCGAACCTTTTCGCTCCGCCACCGCCATCACATCAATTTTCGCCATTGCCGGCCTCGCTCCTGTGTGTTGCCCCTCGCCATGCGCACACGCCGCGGTTAGGACATCGCCATGACCTTTAGCGATCCCCTTCCCCTCGCCCAAGAGCTGATCCGCCGCCCCAGCGTCACCCCGACAGACGCCGGCGCCTTGGATGTCCTTGGCGCAGCCCTGGAGACCATCGGCTTTCAGGTGCGGCGCTATCGGTTTGGCGCGGTGGACAATCTCTACGCCAAACGCGGCGCAGGCGGGCGCACATTCTGCTTTGCGGGCCATGTGGATGTGGTGCCGCCGGGCGACGGTTGGCGGGTCGACCCGTTCGCCGGCCTGATCGAAGACGGCTGGCTGATCGGACGCGGCGCGGCCGACATGAAGGCCGCAATCGCTGCAATGGTCTCGGCTGCAGAGACAGTCCAACCCGAAGACGGCGCGATCGCGTTCCTGATCACCGGCGATGAGGAAGGCCCGGCGGTCGACGGCACGGTGAAGCTGCTGCAGGCGATCGCCGCCGAGGGCGAGACGCTGGATGCGTGCCTGGTGGGAGAGCCGACCAGCGTGGAAACCGTTGGCGACACCATCAAAAACGGCCGCCGCGGCAGCCTCAATGCCGTTGTCCGCGTGACTGGCCGGCAGGGCCATGTGGCCTATCCCAAGCTTGCGGCCAATCCGGTCAATCCGCTGCTCGATCTGTTATCGATCCTGCGCAATCGGATGTTGGATTCCGGCGCGCCCGGCTTTGACCCATCGAACCTGGAAGTGACCACACTCGATGTCGCCAATCCGACGCACAATGTCATCCCTGCCGAAGCGCACGCCAAATTCAATATCCGTTTCAATACGCATCATTCCGGCGCAGCCTTGGTGGAATGGATTGAGCAGGCGCGCACACGCACCCAACGCCTCTATCCCAACACCACACTCGCCATCGACTGCCGCGTGAGCGGTGAGCCGTTCTACACCGGCCCCGGTCCGCTGACTCAAATCACGCTGGATGCCGCCCGCGCGCACGGCGGCGGCGCTGTTTTGTCGACCAGCGGCGGCACATCCGACGCCCGCTTCATCCGCAACTATTGCCCGGTGGTGGAATTGGGTTTGCAAAACGCCACAGCGCACATGGTCGACGAGCGCGTGCGCGTGGACGATGTGCGCACCTTGGCGGCGATGTATCGCGACGTGCTGCGCGGGTTTTTCGCGCACACATGACGGGCGTGAGGTCTCGCGCCAGCAATGCAGCACTATCGCAGCACTACCACAGCACTATCGCAGCGCGCCGCTCCGCCGCGCCGCCTTCGCCCAAGCTGTAATCAACACATTGTCATCGGCGTTCCATGCTTCGCGGAACAGCCGGCCCACAACATCAGCGAATTTTGCGCCGCTCATGTCATCTGTTACGCCGGCTGCACGCAGATTGGCCCGCGTGACGGATGCTGGCCGCGCAAACATGCCCGCGGCCGTTACCGGATCATCCATCAAATCACGCGATCCGCATTGGCCATTGCGCGCCGGACGCGTGCGCCAGCCCTGCACCGACACCGTCACGCCGTGGCGCACCAGCGAGCAATAGGGCGCATCGCTTTGCCCGCCCACTTCCCGCCCCGGCTGCACGACAAATCCGGCAATCGGAAACATCCCATTGGAGCCCCCCCATACGCGCTCCACCACCCGATCCAGACAGGCGCGCATATGGCGCGTTTCAATCGCGCGGCAGGCTGAAACACTCCACCTCGCCAGCCGCGTCGCATCGGCATTGAGCATCCAAACATCGCCCGTCACGCCCTGAAACCGGTACTGGCAATTCAGCACCGGCAAACCCGGATAGCCGGGATAATTCAGCGTTGGTTCAGCACAGGCGCCGCCCATTTCCATGTACCGGCCCGACACGCCAAACAGGCGGCCATACTTGTTTTCCGCATAAGCCTGTGGATCGAACGCCGCCGCCGCGCGCGGCTGGCTGAGGGCGACCGAGGCCATCCCCATTGCGATCAGAGCCGCCAGGGCGGCCAAAACTGTGCGCATCGCGTTCTCCTGCGGCGTTATGGGTTGAATTGTTCTTGTTTTGTTCATGGTGAAGCGCTATCCCCCCACCATGGCTGATCCGATCCCCTTCCCTCAAGGGCCAAGAAAGGGCCGCGGCGCTTCGTCCAACA
The DNA here is from genome assembly GCA_044356795.1 of Caulobacterales bacterium. GTDB lineage: Bacteria > Pseudomonadota > Alphaproteobacteria > Caulobacterales > Aquidulcibacteraceae > JBIKVO01. The sequence goes on along the minus strand of JBIKVO010000192.1, from coordinate 2,810 downwards.
GCAGCGGACGCTATGAGCGCATGCGGCACGAAGCGTTCGACGACGGTTGGAGCGACGCCGAAACCGCGCCGCCGCGGCTGGAAACGATTGTGACGCCGGAGGTGGCGCGCACGATCATCACGCGCAACGAAAGCCCGGACCTGTCGTTCGACCGAACAATCAATCCCTATCGCGGCTGTGAGCATGGCTGCGTCTATTGCTATGCGCGGCCCAACCACGCTTATGTCGGTTTGTCGGCGGGGCTTGATTTTGAAACGCGCCTGTTTGCCAAAACCAATGCGGCCGCCCTTTTAGAGGAGGAATTGGCCAATCCGCGCTATGCCTGTGCGCCGATCGTGCTTGGCGGCGTGACCGATGTGTACCAGCCGATCGAGCGGACGATGAAAATCACCCGCGCCGTGTTGGAGGTGCTGCAGCGCACGCGCCATCCCATAGGCCTGGTCACCAAAAGCCAATTGGTGTTGCGCGATATCGATATTCTGGGGCCGATGGCGGGGCTCAATCTGGCCAAAGCCGCCATTTCAGTCACCACGCTGAACCCGAAGCTTGCCCGCACTCTGGAGCCGCGGGCGGCGGCCCCGGCGGCGCGGTTGAATGCGATCCGCCGCTTAAGCGAGGCCGGCGTGGCGGTCTGCGTGATGGCGGCGCCGATTATTCCGGGACTGAATGATCATGAGATCGAGGCGATCCTGGAGGCCGCCCATGCCGCTGGCGCGCGGGAAGCGGGCTATGTGGTGTTGCGGTTGCCGCTGGAGATCAAGGATCTGTTCCAGGAATGGCTGGCCGCCCACGCGCCCGACAGCGCCAAACGGGTGATGACGCTGGTGCGTCAGATGCGCGGCGGGCGCGATTATGACGCCGAATGGGGCCGGCGCCTGCGCGGGGACGGCCCATACGCCAAGATCATTGCGCAACGCTTTCAAAAGACCGTGGCCCGACTGGGCCTGAACGGCCTGCGCTTCACTCTGGACACCAGCCTGTTTCGCCGTCCCGTGCGCGGCGGCGACCAGCAGGACTTACTTTAGGCGCGCCATGCGATACCATATCCGCCATGACCCGCGCCGCCGCCATGCCGCCCGCCATCGCCGAGGACTGGCCCAAGATCGTGCTCGTGCGGCCGCAGATGGGAGAGAATATCGGCGCGGTGGCCCGCGCGATGCTCAATTTCGGGCTCTCGGGCCTGACCATCGTGGAGCCGCGCGACCCCTGGCCCAATCCCAGAGCCTATCCCGTCGCCAGCGGCGCCGACAGCGTACTCGACCGCGCCCATCTGGCCTGGAGCTTGAGCGACGCGATCGCCGAGGCCACCCTGGTTGTGGCGACAACGGCGCGCCCGCGGGGCATGGAAAAGCCTGTCTGGGGCCCGCGGGAGGCGGCCGAGAATCTGCGCGCGGCCGCGGGCGCCGGCCACAAGCCGATGGTTCTGTTCGGGGCAGAAGCCCACGGCCTGACCAACGAAGAGATCGCCCGTGCCGACGCGATCCTCACCTATCCCGTCAATCCGGGTTTTGCCTCGCTCAATCTTGCCAACGCCGCCGCCGTGTTCTGCTATGCCTATGGCGAAACCCGCGACGGGCCGGCGCCGCCGTCCTGGTTCAAGGACAGCCAAGACCCGCCCGCCACACAAGCCGAACTCGAGGGCCTGTTTGACCATCTCGAAACAGAATTGACGCGGGGCCGCTTCTATCATCCGCCCGAAAAGGCGCCGCTGATGAAGATCAATCTGCGTGCGCCGTTTTTGCGGGCGCGCTTGACGCAACAAGAGGTGCAAACCCTGCGCGGCGTGATCAAAGCGCTGACGGTCGGCCGCGGCGGGCGCAAGCTGCCGGATGCCGACGGCGCCGCATAACGCAGGCCAAAGCCGGCTGCAAAACGCCGGGACGCCAAAGCCGAAAGACTGGCGCATGGTTCAGAATTCCGTTAGGGAATGCTCCGCGCGTAAAGGTCGCCGCTGCCATCACGATTTCTGTGTCGCGGCTGCACGGCGCAGGCGGCAATGCCGATCGAATGGTTCATTGATCCGCGTATTGGCTTGATAAGGGAAAGTGCAGCATGGCGTCGCCCCGCAATCCGCGCGCGTCCCGCCCCTTGTTCGGTCGGCGTCCGAGATTGCCGGCCGCGATCGAGCCTTGGGCTGGCGAGGACGTTGACATTGACGTGCTGTTTGCCGCCGCCTGGTCCGACATGGTGGCGCGACAGGCCTATTGGGCAAAGGTCTGGGGCCTTTCCGGCGCCAGTTTTGCGGTTGATCAAGAGGCAGGCCTGATTGAGTTTGAACGCTCGGACGGCGCGATTGTGCGCGCGCCGGTTCAATGTGTCGGCGCCTGGAATCCCGCCGCCGAGATTTTTTCATGGGCCTGGGGCCATCCCAGCGTGCAACCGCGCATGCGCCGCGCGGCGGAACGGGCCCGCTGGTTTGGCGAGCGCCACGGCCTGACCGACTTTATCCGCTTGCAAGTGCCGGCGCAGGAAACCGACGCCTGGCGCTACGCCGCCGTAACGATGCGCCTCAATGGCGCAAGCGGTGTGTATCGCGCGCCGAGCGAAGGCCCGCTTGGCCCCGGCCCGATGGTCTTCATGATTTTCCAGGATCCAAGCCTAGTCGCCGGCACACAATGGCAAGAGGCGGCGGAATGAACCCGCAACGGGAATTGTCCGCCCCACCCAACGGATCTTTTCACAAGCGTGGCGCGCCGCTCTGAGCGTTGAACAGAAACAGCCTTTTCCGCCGGCACGGGGATATTGGCCGGCATCCGATCCGCCAATCGCACACGCTTGGCGGACAATCATGACTGCATCCACAGCAAGCG
>JBIKVO010000191.1:0-6089 GCA_044356795.1 Caulobacterales bacterium | reverse complement strand
GGCGGGCACGATGTCGCCGCCGGCTTTTGCCCCACCACCAGCTTTGCCCCCGAAGGCGGCTTCCGCATGGACCGTGCCGTTGTGCTTGCGATCGTGCGCCAGGAAAGCCGATTTGTGCCGGTAGCGCGCAGCCATTCCAATGCCCGCGGTCTGATGCAGTTACTGCCGTCCACCGCAGAGGACATGGAAGACGGCGTGCGTTTTCGGCGGAATCCGCAAAGGCTGAATGATCCCGCACTGAATTTGCGCCTGGGACAGGAATATGTCGCCTGGCTGAACGAGACATTCGATAAGGGCGGCGATCTGGCTCGCATCTTTGCCGCCTATAATGGCGGGCCTGGATGGCTTTCGCGCTGGCTTGCCGCGACCCCGCCCTCCAATGACCCATTGATGCTGCTGGAAACAATGCCGCGCTATGAAACGCGCGATTATGTCGAACGCGTGCTGTCGCATATGGCGTTGTGCCGCAAGCGATTTCAGCAAATCCCGTTTGAGATTGCGAGCCTTGCTTCTGGTTTGCCCGCGATATACACGCCGCAAGACAGCCGCATCCGCGCCGCCGCAAGCCAATCGGCTGGCGTGTCAATGTCGGCCAATGCGGTCGCCAGGGAAAATCGTTGACCGGCTGCCTGCAGATTTTCGCAGACATCTGCCAGCGTGCGCGGTGACGACCACTGAACCGAAAAGAACGCGCGCTTCAACAGGTGCGCGCGCCGGGCAGCGATCAACACAAAGCCGCCGTCAGTCGCGGGAATGATGTGCACACCGTCGCGTTGCGCACGTTGAAGCGACTGCGCCACATGCACCCGCGTGAGGCTTGGACAATCCGTGCCAATAATCGCGATTACAGCCCTTGGCGCAGCAATGGCGCATGCATCGACACAGCGCGCAAGGCGCGCACCCAAATCGCCGCGCCCTTGCGCCACGCGATCAACAACAGCGCGCCAACAGCGCGGATCAAACCCGCGCACAGCCCGATCCGGCGAGACAGACAACACCGTCCGCCACCGCTGATCGCGAGCGGCTGCCAGCGTTTTGGCATGCAAAGCGCGATTGATGCGCAGCGCTTCGACGCGCCCAAGCCCATCCGCCAAACGCGACTTCCCGCGCCCCAAAGCCGGCGCCTTGGCGAAGACAATCAAGCGCGCATGATCGCGATCACTCATAGCGGCGCGCCAAATCACGCGGGCTCGCGCCGAGTAAAAATTGTATCAACAACCAAAGATTTTTTGCCGAACGACGTCCGTACCCGTCGCGCACATGCCGCGCAACGCTGGTGCGCGCCGCCGTGCGCAATGCAGCCAAACGGTGTCGCCCAAGGCGGCGCACCAGATCCACATCCTCCATCAATGGATGCGGGGCATATCCGCCGACCTCATCATAAAGGCGACGTGAAATCAGCAATCCCTGATCCCCATAGGGCAGCGCCAAAACACGACATCGCAAATTGACCCAAAACGCCAGGCGGCGCGCGCGATGATCGTCCTGATCCGGGCAAAATCGAAAATACCCTGCGCGACCGTCATGACACCTGATGAACCCACGCACCTCTTCCGTCCAGCCGTGCGCCAATGCGGTATCCGCATGCAGAAACAACATCCATGGCGAACGCGCCATCCCAGCGCCAGCGATCAGTTGCGCGCCACGGCCGGCTGGACCCTGAATAAAAACACATCCCGCCGCGTCGGCGATTTTTGCGGTGGCGTCTGTTGAGCCGCCATCAGTCACGATCACTTCGCGCACCACCCCACCCAGCACACCATCAAACAGCGGCGGCAAGCTGCGTTGCAAATAAGCGGCGGCGTTCAATGTGGGAATTACAACAGAAATCATGTCGTCCACTTTGGCGCAGCTCTTTTTCGCCGTCAAAGATGGCGTGCACTCAAGACGGCGCTGGTGCAGCGGGAGGTTATTGTAGCGCTGTTACGGGCGCAGCCAAACGCGTTTGCAAATCCCGCATGAAGCGATCAAGCATGTCGCGCTGTGCAATACGGCCGGCAAGGTCGCGAATGGCGGCGCCATCAATATCAAGATCGCCGGTGACAATTTCAAACCCATCCGAGTCAGGCGTTTCCCGCAAGCGGGCCGCAAAGTCGCGCCGCAAAGCCGTGCGTGCGTCGCGATCTTCGGCCATGGCGGCTGCAATGGCAGCGCGCATAACCACTGCACGATCTGCATCGTCCAGTGCGCCTTCCTTCGGCAGCATGGTCGTCAATGTGCGCAATTCCTGTACTGCCTTGGGCCAATCCTTTGCACGCCAGGCAATCTCGCCCCGCAAGCGCTGCGCATCGGCGCCACGGTCGCGTTGCAACAGTTCAGCAGCGATGTCAGCGCGTCCCAACTCAACCTGGGCCCTTGCTTCAAGAATTCGGCGTTCGGCAACGAGCGCGGCCGGCATGCGCGGTTGTCGCGTTGAGGCAAGAATGTTGAGGGCCTGCTCAGGCCGCGCGTCTTGCAAGTAAATCACAGCAAGATCGGCCGCGATTTGCGCTTTCGCCAGGCCGTCGAGCCGCTGATCAATCTGATATTTCAGTAGATCGCCAGCCTGCTGCAACAGATCAAGCGCTGCCAAGCGGCCCGCCAAAGCCCGCACCATGCGATCGCCGTTGGCGCCAATCGGCGTGAGATCTTGGAAGTCGTAAAACAAGCCAAGGGCCTGCACCGGCTCAAGCTTGTCAGCCTCACCATCCAAAAACAAAGACTCAAACAATGCACTCATATCTTGTCGTAACTGCCGCCCGATCGGATGATTGGGAAAGCGAACGGCAACGGCGCGCATCACATCCAAGCCATCGCGCCAACGACCCATCTGCACATACAACGCGCCCAAAGTTTGATTGACCGCCAACTCGAATGCATCGCCGCGCCAACGAAAACGCAACGGATCCAATGCTGCTGCGGCATCGTCCTCACTCAGCTGTCCCAGCACGCGCCTGGTGCGGATGGCTTCCAAACTGGCGCGCGCGGCGATTGCCTCGCTGCGCGATTCCATCAGTGCGGTAAAAACTTCCAGCGCTTGCCCACTTTCGCCGCTCTCGTTTGCGACGATGGCGCTCAGCAAACGCGCATGATCACTGTCCTCTCCGGCCTTCGCCTGGGCCTCTGCTGCAATTGATGCTGCGCGCGCCGCTGCTAAATCACGATTCTGCAGCGCCGACTCCGAAAGCGTAATCAGAAACCGGGTGCGCCAAGCTTGCGGCAAAATATCCAACGCGTCACGGCCGCGCTCAAGATTGCGCTGTGCCGCTTCGAACGAACCGTTTTCAAACGCCGCAACACCCCGCCATAGCGCTGCAACCGGGTCGCCGGCTAACCCGCTGACTGCGAGATCAATTTCCGCATCTTTTTTGCGCCCCATCATCATCGATGCGATGGCGCGCATCAGCCGATATCCAGGGTCGAACGATAATTGCGGCTGATTGATCGCAGCCACATCCAGCGCGCCCAAGGCCTCCGCCGCGAGTTCATGCGCAATCAAGAAGCGCACCAGATCGAGGCGAGCACGGGTTGCCGCACCGCGCTGCATACCCTCTTCTGCAGCACGCCTTTCAAGATCCGCCTTGCGGTCCAACACAAGATCCAGCGGCACATCTTGATGTTCCCGCAAATCTAATCGCGACTGCGCGCCCAGCGATGGCTCTTTCGGGACATAGTCGACTGTAATCGGAATTGTCTGCCGCTGCCCGCCAGAAACCAGCAACTGGCCTGCATCGAAGCGCACCGTCACTTCCGGGGCGCGCGGTGCGATCAAGGCGCCATGCGCAGCCGGCAACAAGATTGCCTCGGGCGCAGCGCGTTGCGATTGCACGCCAATCACTGGTCCATCCAACAACGCGACTTGAAACACATCCTGCAAAACAGGATCGCGCACCGCACGCACCACCCCATCCCGCCCAAACGCGACAGCGATGCGCCCGCGGCCATCTGGCCCTAATTCACGTCGCACCGGTGCAAATGCGGCCTCCTGGCGCGCCTCTGCAACACGCACAATCCATGCAGCGCCCTCGGCGCGCGCTGTTACGCGCATATCTGCAGCCAGCGCAATTCGAATTGCAGTGGCGCCCTCCGCACTTGGCGCGGTAACTGCGCTGTGATGGCGGCCTGCGCGCCGCGCATTGCGCAAATCGACTGAAGCCGCCTGGTCAAACACCGCCCATGCAGTCTCACCGCGTTGAACAATCGCCGCCCGCACGGGACGCGACCATGTCATGCGGAATTCCGTGGCGTCGCGGCTTTCGGTTATTTGAATTGGGCCTGTAAGTGTCGCAGGCGGCGGAGGTCGGGAATCTGGAGGCAGAAGATCAATAACTATCGCTCTGGCCTCGATAAACTGGCGAAAGCGAACGCCGGCATCCAACTGCAGCGCCAACGCAACGCGCCCATCCGCCCTGGCGACACGCTCAACGGAGCGAATAAACCGCGGCGGCGTTGAGCGTAACTCCGCGATGTCGATGTCGCCGGAGCGCGAGAACACCAGTTCCAACCGATCGCCACGACTGGTCGGCGTCACAGCAGCGCGCTCGCCATTGAAGGAAAACGACAAACGTGTGTATTCGGGGGCCTGCGCAACTTCAACGGTCGCCACCCGCGCCAACTGCGCGATCGCGCTGGGCGCAGAAAAAACAACGACACCCAATGCGGCGCCGGTCGCTGTCCACCCCATGATCTGCAAGCGCGCCATCTCCATGTCCAAAGCGCCTCTAAAGGCCGCATGCGATAATCACGCAAAACTCTTAATTCACCATTGAACTTTGTTCATCGCGGCGTTGATTTCTGCGCTGCTGGCGGTGGCGCTGGCGGCAATCGCGTCTCCGCCAATTTCATGGTTAAGGATCGCGCACGCACTGGGTTCATGCGCGCCATGATCTCGGCTAGATTCTGTTGGCGCATACGCGAGGCCACTTGTACAAGCACGGTATCGTCAAGCTCATCAAAGACTGCGGCCGCGTCCTTCGCGCGCATCCGTTGATAGACATCCACGAGAGAAGTCAGGCGTCGCGTCTGTTCCTCATCCACCTCGCCGAGCAAAGTCTGGACCCGCGCTTCAAGACGCTTCAACTCCTCCACGCGCTCGTTCAGGCGCTTTTCCGCCGCCGCTGCGAGTTCGCTTTTGGTTATGAGCGCGGCCTCACGTGCTTCAATCTGCTTTCGTCGCTCGCCCAGCGACTGCAGCACTTGTACTTCTGCTGGCGACAAGCCCGCCGCCGCCGCAACGCCGGATGGACACGACGCGGGAGCCGTTGTTGACACCGTTGCGCCTTGAGGCGTTGGTGGCGGCGCGGGCGCGACGCCCGCATCGCCTGGCGTTGCGGCTTGATTGTCTCGCGTCGCGCCGCCCGCCGCCTCCGCAGCAGCGACCGCTTTCAAACTCAAGACAACACCAAGCGTCACGATCAAGGCAGGGAGCAACCGTGGTGTTTGATTGCCCGCGAGTATGGCCTTGATCTGTTTCTTGGTCATAGCGCCCTCCGCCGCAAAGCATCTGTGCGCGCAGGCGATGGACCACGCCCTGCGTCACGCGCTATATCACGGGCCACATCACGCGCGGTTTCTCCCGTCGCGTCCGGCGTTGCGGCTTTCAGCGCTTTGATCGCCATTTCGGCCTGCACGACCGCGCGATTCAACTCTGCAGCGGCGGCGCGCATGCCCTGCTCACCCGTGCGCAGCGCGTTGAGCTTGCGCTCCAACCGCCAGCAATAAAAAAGGCACGCAATCAGCAGCACAGCGAGCATAATCTCGAGCGCTATCGAAATGGGGCTCATGTTTTTTCCTTTAAGGCTTTCAGGGCGCCACGAACCGCCGTCGTCAGCGGCTCTTCAACACGTACGGCAAGTTTGTTGTTCAGCCGCCCTGATCGCCCGTGCGTCAAGCGCACCCCACCGCATTGCAGGATGACCGGGCTCTCGGGCCGCGCATTGAGCGCAATCGTGTCGCCCACCTTCCAGTTCAAAACGGTGTTGAGTGGCGCCGTTACTTCATCGAGAACAGCCTGCACTTCAACTTTTGCACGCCACAACTCAGACGCTAGGTGGCCCTCCCAAATGTTATCACGCCCGAATTTTTCGCCCATAAACTGCTGCAGCAAAAGA
>JBIKVO010000258.1:0-4862 GCA_044356795.1 Caulobacterales bacterium | reverse complement strand
GGTTTTTTGTGAACACCGTTGCATCCCAGATTGGCGCGTCCATGGACAGGCCAACGAACCAACGGAACATCAGGTTATCATCCAACTGCTCCATGAGCTGACGCTCAGAGCGAACCGAAGAGAAGGCCTGCAGCAAAAGCGCCCGGAGCCGTTTTTCAGGCGGTGTATTCTCAGGCGGTATCGAGGGGCTGCCAATCTTCGAATACAAGCAATCTTCGCATACAAGCCATCCTTGCATACAAGCGCTCAAAGTCGGGCGACAGAACCTCAAGAGCTTGATCCACGCTGGCCCGGATCGACCGCAGCGGACGACCCGTTGGTCCGCGGGCTTTGCAACTCACATCAGAAAACACGCTTTCGGTCCGAACATCCGACCCGCGCATCACTCTCTCCAGCATCCAGAAGCCAGAGACATGGACTCAACCGTTCGCGCCACAGCGGCAGACTATTGCCGCACCCTGCCAGAGCTGCGACGGCGCTGAAATAAGGCACTGAATTCCCAGCTCAGCGTGGCCAAATCACCGCGCGATATGCGTAACCGGCCCGCCCTGGCGCGGCGCCTCGCCCGGCACAATGAAGCCCTGCACATTGTACACGCGCACGCCCCAGCTTTGGGTGGGAATGTGCCACACGCGAACCTGGCTCCAATCATTGTTCGCCGACACATCCACGACGGGGACATTGACGGTGATTTCGCCGCTGTTGAGCCAATTCGCGTGGTCGATCAGGATCGAGCGATCCGACAGCACTTCGCTGACCACCGCGACGTGCCCGCGATTGGGATTGTTGTAACCGCGCATCACGATCACGCGGCCGTCGGCTGGTTGGTTGGTGCGCTCATAGCGGCTCGCCGCCTGACGCCACCAGGTATTGGCGTTGCCACGGATCTGCACACCGGATGCATCGCGCGCATAGGGCACGCACTGCAGCCGCGCCGACACGCGCATCATTTTGGGCGCATCGAGCGCCTCCGGCACGTCGTTGGCTTCGGCAGCGTCTGCATTGGCGGAGGCCAGGATGGTCAATGGCGCACCGGATTGGGTGTGGGCGTCCGCCTGGGACGGCTCAACCGGCTGGCCGGCATGCGCCGTCCCCGCCAGCGCAACCATCGCGGCAGCGCCGCCGACACCGACGACAGCGCTGCGCCACGACTGCGCCAGCAACGGCCCGGCCTTCTTGACAGTGTTAGAAAAGGCGACAGACGAAAGGCCCTCGGCGAGGGCGTGGACAGACAGACGGGCGCTGCCCTGTCGGGCCTCCGTTTCGGTTTTAGCCATCTCAGCGCTCCATCTCGCCGTCGTCTTGCTCAAGTCAAATTTGATGAACGACCATAGCCCGACAATTTCGATCTGACTGCGACCAACCAGCCACAGGTGGAAGCAAAGTTGGCTAACACCAGGGCACGTGAATGCCTGATCAGGAATCAGTCAAGATGGTTTATGAACGGTTAACAATGCGCGTTAACCTTGGTGAATGAAGCCATGGACAGAATAGATTCGCGCGCCCCATCTTCCCGAAGGTATATGCCACACGCGTACTTTGCTCCAATCTCCTGCTTTTGAAACATCCAACACTGGCGTGCTGATGGTGATCTCACCGCGATTGAGCCAGTTTGCATGATCAATTAGGATTTCACGGTCTGATCTGATGCCTGTCACCACCGCAACATGCCCGCGATCGGGATTGCGGTAGCCGCGCATTGCGATCACTGCCCCAATCGCTGGTTCGCCATTGCGCAGGAAGCGCCCTTCGGCCTGGCGCCACCAGGTATTGGCGTTGCCGTAAATCTCGATGCCGGAGACCAGCCGCGCATAGGGCACACACTGCAGCCGCGGCGTACGGCGGACGAGCGCGGGGGCGGCAAACAACGACGAGGCGGTGTCCGCCACCGCAACGCCCGCCGTCGACGCCCGCATCGCCAGACGCGGCAGCGTCGTCGGCAAGCCGTTGATATAGCGCTGCAAACTCGCCGTCAGAACGGCAGGCGCAGTCATCGGCGGAGCGACTATCCGCGACGGCGCAGACGAAGCCGCAAGGCTCAATGTCGGGTAGCCCGGCCCCGATGCGCCCTGCCAGCTGTCCGGCGCGCGCAACGCAGTCACCACGCCATGCCCGGCCGCCAGCGTCCGCGTGGCCTCATCGGTCAGCGCCCGGCTGGTCAGCGCCTGACTGGTCAGCGCCTGGCTGGTCAGCGCCTGGCTGGTCAGCGCCTGGCTGGTCAGCGCCTGACTGGTCAGCGCCGCGTCAGCCGGCGATGGCCAATCCACCCTCGGCATGACGGCGCATCCCGAGGCCATCACGGCAAAAGCACCGGCAATCGCGGCTGCCCGATGGCGGCCTCGCCAAGTATCGATCCTAATCAAAAGCCATTTCCCCAGACAAGGCGGCGTTAACCTGTGTGAGGGCCCCCTTAACGCCTTACCGCTGATTGTCTAACCCCTACAGGTTGAAATCGGCACGGGATACACGCACGGCGCGCAAGCCGGCGGCTGCCTGGTTTCACTTTGCCGTGGGTCCTGCCGGACGCCGAGATCGGCCCGATTCGCCGTCACGCCGCTTTTTCACGCCGCTGCAGCGGATCATACGCCAAGATCGGTGCGAGCCATTTTTCAGCGGTTTCCACCGGCCACCCCTTGCGCCGCGCATAATCTTCAACCTGATCAAAGTCGATGCGCCCGACGCCAAAATACTCCGCCTGCGGATGCGCGAAATACAGGCCCGCAACACTCGCCGGCGGGGTCATTGCAAGGCTTTCCGTCAAATCCATGCCGGCATGCGTGCGCGCATCAAGCACATCAAACAGGGTGGTTTTTTCGGTGTGATCGGGCTGGGCTGGATAACCCGGCGCTGGACGGATGCCGCGATATTTTTCGCCGATCATGTCTTCCATGCTCAACGCTTCATCCGCCGCATAGCCCCACAAATCCAAGCGCACTTTGTGATGCAGCGCCTCGGCGAAGGCTTCGGCAAAACGATCAGCCAGCGCCTTCACCATAATCGCGCTGTAATCATCGTTGGCCTGCTTGAAACGCTCGGACCGCTGCAATTCGCCATGGCCCGCGGTGACGGCGAACGCGCCGACATAATCGGGCTGCCCGTGCGCGGCGACAAAATCGGACAAGGCAAAGTTTGGTTTCCCAGCACCCTTATCCATTTGCTGGCGCAACGTGTGCAGGCGTACGCGCTCCACGTTGCGCGATTCATCCGTGTACAGAATGATATCATCACCAACGGAATTGGCCGGAAAGAAGCCCACCACACCTTGCGCCGCCAGCCAGTCTTCCGCAATCATCTGCGCGAGCATGGCTTGCGCATCCCTGAACAGCCCGCGCGCCGCTTCACCCACGATGTCATCATCAAGAATCATCGGATAGCGGCCGGCCAAATCCCAACTGGCGAAAAATGGCGTCCAATCGATATACGGCGCCAGCTCTTTCAAAGTCATGCTGACCGGCCGCACGCCTAGGAAAGACGGCTTGGGCGCACCCTGGCTTTCCAGCTTTGGCTTGCGCTCCCGCGCGGTTAGGATCGGCAGGCGGGGGCGCTTGTCCTGGCTCAGTAGATATTGATCCCGCGCCATGACCTGATCGGCCCTGTTGTCGGCAACAAAGGCCGCTTTATCCTTATCCGATAAAAGCTTTTGCACGACCGGCACCGCGCGGCTCGCATCCGTGACATAAAGCGTGGGGCCAGAATAATTCGGCGCAATTTTCACCGCGGTGTGTGTACGGCTCGTGGTGGCGCCGCCAATCAGCAGCGGCATGGTAAAGCCCTGGCGCTGCATTTCACTGGCGACATAACACATTTCATCAAGGCTGGGCGTGATCAAACCCGAAAGGCCGATAATGTCGGCCTGCTTTTCACGAGCAACGTCAAGAATTTTGTCGCACGGAACCATCACGCCTAGATCAATCACTTCATAGCCGTTACACTGCAAAACCACCCCGACAATGTTCTTGCCGATATCGTGCACATCACCCTTCACCGTGGCCATCAACACGCGGCCATTGGACTTGCCGATCATGCCCATCTCTTCCTTTTCCGTTTCCATGAACGGAATGAGATGGGCCACCGCCTGCTTCATCACGCGGGCCGACTTCACCACCTGCGGCAAAAACATTTTGCCGGCGCCGAAGAGATCGCCAACCACCGTCATACCGGCCATAAGCGGGCCTTCGATCACGTGCAGCGGCCGCGGCAATGCCTGACGCGCCTCTTCCGTATCGGCAACGATATAATCGGTGATGCCATGCACCAGCGCGTGCTTCAGGCGATCGGCCACCGGCGCCTCGCGCCAAGCCAAGTCCTTTGCGGGATCCTTCTTCGCCGCCCCGCCTTTGAACTTTTCGGCAATGTCCAACAAACGCTCGGTTGAATCCGGGCGGCGATTGAGCAGCACATCTTCGACGCGCTCACGCAGATCGGGCTCTATGTCGTCATACACGGAAAGCTGGCCCGCATTGAGGATCGCCATATCCATGCCGGCCTTGATCGCATGATACAGAAACACCGAATGCATCGCTTCGCGCACCGGCTCATTGCCGCGGAACGAGAAGGACACGTTCGACACCCCGCCCGACACATGCGCGTGCGGCAATTCCTGGCGGATATATTGCGTGGCTTCAAAGAAGGCCAAAGCATAATCGGCGTGTTCTTCGATGCCGGTAGCGACCGCGAAGATGTTGGGATCGAAGATGATATCCTCCGGTGCAAAGCCATCATCGGTCAAGATATCGTAGGCGCGTTTGCAAATCTCGATTTTGCGTTTGGCGCTGTCGGCCTGGCCCTGCTCGTCAAACGCCATCACAACGGTGGCGGCGCCATAGCGGCGCACCTTGCGTGCGTGCGCAATAAATTCATCG
>JBIKVO010000005.1:0-20446 GCA_044356795.1 Caulobacterales bacterium | reverse complement strand
GACCCGGCGGTTCTGGCCCTGATCCCCACCGATGCGCGGGTGCGCGATGAGGCCGACCTTGAGTTCGAGGCGATCAATCTGCGCCGTCTCTTGAATGCGGTGTCGGGCTGAATGGGGTGTCGGGCTGAATGGGGTTTCAGGCCCGCCGATGCGGCGACGGATCATCGCACCGCCGGCCCGGACCTGCAGGCTCTGGCGCAGACCGAAAATCGCGGCATCCTGACCGAAGATTTCGGTTTCGGCGATTTGCCGGTGCGCGATCAGGCGCCAAGCGCGGGCGTGATCGTCCTGTTTCTGCCGAAGCCAACACCCAACCAGCGCGCAGCCCGTGGTGCGCGGCTGGTGAACGGCCCGGCCTTGGGATGTTCCGGGATGCTGACGGCGGGCGCGGCGCGTGCGTCAGGGCCCTTTGGCGCCAAGTGGAGTGCACGGTGCACGCCAACAGATGCACCTCTTGCCCCGCTGCCCGCCCACGTCCACAACACGCCCATGACCCCCTCCTCTCGCCGCGCCGCAGCGGCTCTTGTGTCCGCCGTTCTCGATGACGGCCGCACACTGACCGATGCGCTGATTGACACGCCGATCTATGATGAACTCGAGGGCCGTGACCGCGCCTTTGCGCGCGCCATTGCATCAGCCACACTGCGCCGCCTGGGCGGCATCGATCTGATCATCGCACGCTTTCTCACAAGCCCACTGCCCGCAACCGCCATCGTCGCGCGCGCGATTTTGCGCACGGGTGCAGCACAATTACTGGCGATGGGCGCCGCCGCACACGCGGCGGTGTCAGAGAGTGTCGAACTCGCCAACAGCCTGAAACAGGCGCGCGGCTTTGCCAAACTGATCAACGCCGTGCTGCGGCGCATCTCGGAACTGCCGCCGGGGACGCTGGATGCACTGCCCGCCGGCAGCGATTTGCCGGCCTGGTTGTTTGCCCGTTGGCGGGCCGCGCATGGCGACGCGATCGCTGCCGGTATTGCGCGCGCATTGCGCCATGAACCGGCCTTGGATGTGAGCGTGAAAAGCGATCCCTCCGGCTGGGCCTTGCGCCTTGGCGCGACATTGACGCCATCAGGGACGCTGCGGATCCGTGACGGGCGCGGCGTGACGACGCTGGACGGATTTCGCGATGGCGCCTTTTGGGTGCAGGATGAGGCGGCAAGCCTGCCAGTCAAACTGCTGGGCGATGTGGCGGGCCTGCGCGTGCTGGATCTGTGCGCCGCACCGGGTGGAAAAACGCTGCAGCTTGCCGCGCGCGGCGCCCACGTCACCGCGCTGGATGTGGACGAGATACGTTTGGATCGGGTGCGCGATAATCTTGCCCGCACCGGCCTGAAAGCCGAATTGATCTGCGCCGATGCGCGCAACTGGCGTCCCGCGCATCTGTTTGACGCGGTCTTGCTCGACGCGCCATGCACCGCCACGGGCACTTTGCGACGCCGGCCGGACGCGGCCTGGCTCCGCCGGCCAAGCGATATCGCCGCCCTGCGGGACACGCAAATCGCCCTGCTGGATGGGGCCATCGCCATGGTTCGGCCCGGCGGCGCGATCGTTTATGCCGTGTGCTCTTTGGAGCCAGAGGAGGGCGAAAGCGTTGTGACGGCCGCACTCGCCCCAGGCATTGTGCAGCGCATGCCGTTCGCGCGGGAAGCGCTGTTTGGCCGGGATGATCTGCTGAGCGCGCAGGGCGACATGTTCACAGCGCCAGCCCTGGCACAGGGCGAGATGGACGGCTTTTTCGCGGCACGCCTTGTGCGCGTTGAAGAGCCTGACGCACATCCTTTTTGAGGACCAACGCGTACAATCGCGCATGAACAGGTGTTTTGCCAGTTCCGGTGAGATCAAACGATGAGCGTGTCTGCGTTGCGTCTTGTGCTGGGCGATCAATTGACGCCAACCGTTTCAGCGCTGCGCGATGGCGATCCCGCACGCGATGTGATCGTGATGGTGGAAGTGGCCGACGAGACAAGCTATGTGCGCCACCACAAGAAAAAAATCGCCTTCATTTTGTCTGCGATGCGCGCCTTCGCGCAGGAAATGAGCGCGGCAGGATGGCGCGTTGATTATGTGCGCCTGGATGATCCCGACAATGGCGGCGCCTTCCCGTGCGAACTTGCACGCGCTGTCGCGCGCCACAAGCCACGCGCCATCGTGACCACCGCGGCATCGGAATGGCGCGTGCGCACCATGCAGGATCAATGGCGCGACGACTATGGCGATGCCCTGCAGGTGCGCGAGGATGACCGCTTTCTCTGCACCCTTGAGGCTTTTTTTGCATGGGCAAGCGATCGCAAACAATTGCGCATGGAGTATTTCTACCGCGACATGCGCCGCAAAACCGGCCTGCTGATGGACGGCGATACACCCATTGGCGGCGCTTGGAATTTCGACGCCGAAAACCGAAAGCCCGCCAAGGCCGATCTCTTCATGCCGCAGCCTTTGCGTTTTGAACCGGACGCCATGACGCGCGAGGTGCTGGCGATGACGGCCGCACGCTTTGACAATCACTTCGGCGATCTGGAGCCCTTTTGGTTTGCGGTGCGCCGTGCGGACGCCCAAAAAGCGGCGGCCCACTTCATCCACGCCGCGCTGCCGCACTTTGGCGATTATCAGGATGCGATGCTGCGCGGGCAAAAATACCTGTATCACGCCGTGCTTTCGCCCTTGATCAATGTGGGCCTTCTGCAACCACTCGATTTGTGTCGCCAGGCAGAAGCTGCGTATCATGCCGGCGCCGCACCGCTGAACGCCGTTGAAGGATTTATCCGGCAGATCATCGGATGGCGCGAATATGTGCGGGGTATTTATTGGCTGGCGGGCCCCGATTATGTGCACCGTAATGCGTTGACTGCGCAGCGCGCCCTACCCGCTTTCTATTGGACTGGCGACACCAATATGGCCTGCATGAAGGCCGTGATCACGCAAACCCGCGAAGAGGCCTACGCCCATCACATTCAACGCCTGATGGTGACGGGCAATTTTGCCCTGCTGGCAGGCATTGATCCACATCAGGTGCATGAGTGGTATCTGTCGGTTTATGCGGATGCCTTTGAATGGGTTGAGGCGCCCAACACAATCGGCATGAGCCAGTTTGCCGATGGCGGCATGCTGGCGTCCAAGCCCTACGCCGCCAGCGGCGCCTATATCGATCGCATGAGCGATTATTGCAGCGGCTGCCGGTATGAGGTGAAAAGCCGCATTGGGCCTGACGCCTGCCCGTTCAACGCTTTGTACTGGGACTTTGTCGGCCGTCACAGCACGCGCTTTGCGAAAAATCCCCGCATGGCCCAAATGGTGCGCAGCTATGAACGCATGGCGCCGGACGCCCGCGATGCGCTGCATCACCAGGCGCAGGGCTTTCTTGCCCGCCTTGATGCGACAGGCAGTGACCGATGACACCGCTGGCTTCCCTGCAGGCCGGCTATCGCGCCTGGGTTTTTGGCGCCCATGGCGGCATTGGCGCTGCCTGCATCAATGCGTTGCTGGCTGATCCGCGCTGCGCGCATGTCCATGCCGGCGCCCGCAAATTACCGCTTGCGCGCGATCGCGTGACCCCGTTTCGCTTTGACGCGCGCGACGAAGACAGCATCGCGACAGCGTGCGCCAACGCTGCGCAAAGCGGCCAGCCAGATCTTGTGCTTGTGACCATCGGAATGTTGCACGCCGAGACGATCAAACCAGAAAAGTCTTGGCGCGCGCTGAGCGCGGCAGCGTTATCGGAAAGCTTTGCAATCAACGCCATCGCGCCATCGCTGATCGCCAAGCATTGTCTTGCGCATCTGCCGCGGGATCGAAAATCGGTGTTTGCGGCCCTATCGGCGCGCGTGGGTTCCATCACCGATAATCGGCTTGGCGGCTGGCACAGTTATCGGGCATCAAAAGCAGCGCTCAACATGCTGCTGCGCTGTTGCGCCATTGAATTGGCGGCGCGCAATGCAAACGCTGTCTGTGTCGCCCTGCATCCGGGAACGGTCGACACCGCGATGTCGGCGCCGTTTCAAGCCGGTGTGGCAGCCGAAAAACTGTTCACGCCGGCGCGCAGTGCGGCTGCCCTTTTGGCGGTCATTGATCAGCTGACGCCCGCAGACAGCGGCGGCTTCTTCGCCTGGGATGGCGCGGCGATCCCGTTTTGAGCGTTCCGCCCTGTTTGGGCGTCAGGCTTTTTGGCCGCCCTGCCGTCGACACCGATCGGAGCAATATTTCACAGTCTCCCAGTCACGCGCCCATTTCTTGCGCCAGACAAACGGGCGCGCACACGCTGGGCACATCTTTTCAGGAAGATGCGCTTTGGATGGTTTGACGCCATTGGCGTTTTTGCGCGCGCCCCGTGCCATGAAACCCCTAATTGCAGCTGGCGCTTTCGACGCGATCGGCCGTGTCGAGGATCAGGGTCAGGCGGCTCTCATTGTAATCCCTCGTCATCGCGCATCCCGCGCACACGATCCGGAACACACTGGGAAGGGTGGCGCGATCAATGCTGCTGGCGTCCTGGCCGATCAGCGACTGGTAGCGCTTTGCGTCACACACGGCCGGTCGGTTCGACGCCTCATGGCGCACCGTTGGCGCGCGATCGGAATCGTTGCTGACCACACACCCCGTCAGCGCAAGGCTGGCGGCAATGCCGGCAACAATCGCGAGCAATGACTTGGACATGGCTTTCCCCTTCACGTCTGCAACACAAGCGCTTTGAAGCACGGGACAACGATGGCGCCGCAAACATGAATGGATACACAACGGGCGCAGATTTCAGCCGGCTTTGGCCCAACCGCCGGCTTCGGTCTGTTTCCAATAGGTCGCAGCCCTGCCTTGCGCCTTCACCGCTTTCCATTGCTCCCGCGCACGGGACAGGCTTGCTGGATCGCCGCCGTCAAACAGCACGCAGACACGCGTCATTCCATCGCTGCCGTCCAGGTTTGCGCCATCGATGGCAAACAGCGCCTGCGCCTGATTGGGGATCGCGTTTTGCGTCGTCAGCAGCACGGGCTGACGCGCGGCTGTGGGCGTGCCGGCGAGGCCATGCGGCAGGAAGCTGTCCTCGCGGTACTGCCAGAGATGATCATCCAGCATCGCCAGCCGCGCAGCATCTTGGCCGCGGACCACGGCCCGCCAACCGCGCTCCAGGCATTTCTCCAACAGCTGCGGCAGGGCGGCCTCAAGCGCGGTGCGCTCGAGGTGATAAAACATCACCTCCGGCCCGGAAGAGGCGCCCTGCGCCGCCATGGTCACTCCTCAAAACGATGCGCAACGAGCTTATTCAGAAGCCGCACGCCATAGCCGGTCGCCCAGCCCGGCGACAGCGGATCTTCATAAGGCCCCGGCTTCCAGGCCGTGCCTGCAATATCAATATGCGCCCACGGCATGCCGTCCTTGATAAAGCGTTGGATGAATTGCGCGCCCGTGATCGAGCCCGCGGCCGGCTTGCCGGAGATATTCTTCATATCGGCCGTCGGGCTATCCATCATCTTGTCATAGGCCGGGCTCAACGGCATGCGCCAAACCGGCTCGCCTTCCATGGCGGCGGCTGAACTGATGTCCTGCGCCAGCGCGTCATTGTTGCAATAGAGCCCCGCATGCTCATGGCCGAGCGCGATAATCACCGCCCCCGTCAACGTCGCGAGATCGACGATTGCCGTCGGGTTGCACTTTTCCTGCGCGTACCAAACCACATCCGACAAAACCAGCCGGCCTTCCGCATCGGTATTCAGCACCTCGATGGTTTGGCCGCTCATCGATGTGACGATGTCGCCGGGGCGCTGGGCGTCGCCATCGGGCATATTTTCAACAAGGCCGATGAGCCCGACGACATTGGCTTTGGCTTTGCGCTTGGCGATCGCAATCATGGCGCCGGTCACGGCCGCAGCGCCGCCCATATCGCCCTTCATCTCTTCCATGCCGGCAGCCGGTTTCAGCGAAATGCCGCCGGTGTCGAAGGTGACGCCCTTGCCGACCAGGGCGATCGGCTGGGCGCCTTTATTCTTCGCGCCCATCCACTTCATCACCACCAGCTGGCTTTCCCGGCGAGACCCGCGCCCAACTCCCAGCAGGGCATTCATGCCAAGCTTGGTCATTTCCTCTTCGCCCAGCACCTCGACCTCAAGGCCGACCGCGGCCAGCGCCTGACACCGCTTGGCGAATTCTTCCGGATGCAGAATGTTGGACGGCTCGTTGACAAGATCGCGGGCGAACTGAACGCCCTCCACGACCGAGGCATGCGGCCCATAGCGCGCCTTGGCCGCCGCCGGCCCTTCGGTGATGATCGACACCTCTTTAAGGGACGGGCGGGCGTCAGGCTTCAGCTTGGTGCGGTACTTGTCAAAGCGATAGGCCGCCAAACCGACGCCAACCGCTGCGCGCGCGGCCGCTTCCGCTGCGGGGACGCCGCCGATCGTATCGGTGTGGATCGCCAGCGTTTCGACGCCAGACGTCACGGTGCGCTTCACGGCGTGGCCCGCGAATCGCTCGGCGGCGAGGGCGTCGAACTTTTCTGCACCCCCAACCCCGATCACCAGAACGCGCCCTGCTTCAACGCCAGCCGGCGCCAGAATTTCGAGCACCTGCCCGGCCCCGCCGGTAAAGCGGCTGGCCTGCAGGGCCCGCGTGATCGCCCCTCCGGCCTTGGCGTCCAGGGCCTGGGCCGATGCGCTGAGATGGCCGCCTTCAAGCGCTAGCACGGCGATGGCATCGGCCTTCGTTTCGGACTTGAACTGGATTTCCATGCGACTGCGTTGTCCTTCCTCATCGCGCGGCGTCATTCGCCGGCCCCATCCGGCCCCGAGAGCGGCGCCGAACGCTTCTATCAGATCAAGACCAGTGGTAGCTGTGCCCGATCGATCTGAAAAGTGCGCGCTTGGGCGCGCCAGGACCCGCCAATGACCACCCTGCAGGGCTATATCTTCCGGCAGACTCTGTTTCCGTTTCTGGTCATTCTGGCCGGATTGGCCTTGATTGCGCTGTTTACCCAGGGCCTCGCGCAATTGCGGGTGATCACCGACCAGCAGCAATCCGGGCTTGAGTTTTTATGGGTGACGCTGCTTGGCGTGCCTTTGCTGATGAATTTGATTATGCCGCTCGCCCTGTTCTTCGCGGTCGTCTACGCGATCAACCGGATGCACTCGGAAAGCGAATTGGTGGTGGCGCAGGCGGGCGGCGTCTCGCACTGGCAGATCGCCTCGCCAATCCTGAAGCTGGCGACGATTGCAGCCCTCGCCCAGCTGACCATCGGCGCCCTAGTGCAGCCAGCCGCCTATAAAGAGATGCGCGAGGCGCTGTTTGCGATGCGCGAGGATATCGCCGCCTCCCTGGTGCGGCCAGGGGAGTTTTCCGACCGCGCCCAGGGGCTGATCGTGTTTGCCCGGGAGCGGCGCGGCAATGGCGAACTGCGCGACGTGATGCTGATCGACCGGAAAGACCCGCAACGCCCGATTACCTATGTGGCGGCCACCGGCCGCGTGATGATGATCAAGGATCAGCCCGGCTTTTTCCTGAATGATGGGCAGATCATTCAACCCAAGCGTGACGGCGGCGAAGATGTGCTGGAGTTTTCAAGCTACAGCTTTCCTTTGACCGGCTTTCTTGATGCTCCAGAAACAATTGTACTGAAATCATCCGATCGCACTCTGGGGGAGCTGTTCTTTCCCGATCTGACTTATTTCTTTGACCAGCAAAATCAGGAATCATTCCGCGCCGAAGGCCACCACCGCTTGGCGGGCCCGCTGTTGAATTTCGGCATGGCGCTGATCGCCCTGGTGGGCCTCTTGGGCGGGGAGTTCAGCCGTCGCGGCTATGGCATGCGGATCGCGATGGCAGCGGCGGCGGCGCTGATTGTGCGCGTCCTGGCGCTCGGCATCCAGGCGGCAGCAGCCAACGATGAAGCGCTCAATCCGGTGCAGTATCTGTTTGTCCTGGCCGTGATCGGCATCGCCTTGGTCATGCTGATCGCCCCCCGAATGCGCCACCGAACGCGAACGCGCACCCAGCCGGCGCCTGCAGCCCTATCGCCGGAGCCTGCCTGATGCAGTTCCTGTTGAGCCAGATGGGTCGCTACCTGTTCACCCAGACCCTCGCCGGGATCGCCATCGCCTTGGGCGCGGTGGGGGCGGTGATCTTGTTGGTGGATATCGTCGAGCAATTGCGGGTGTTCAGCGACCGCACGGATCTAAGCTTGTTCAGCGCGATGCAATTGACGGCGCTGAAGGCGCCAATGCTGTTGGAGCAGACCCTGCCCTTTGTGGTGCTGGCGGGGGTGATGATTGCGATTATCCGCCTCAATCGCCGATCGGAATTGATTGCCTTGCGGGCGTCTGGCGTCTCAGCCTGGCGCTTTCTGGGCCCGGCGATCGCGGCTGCGCTGCTGATCGGCTTCACCACCCTGTTCGCTCTGAACCCGTTGGGCGCGGCAATGTATGAGCGCTTCGAGGCGGAGAAGGCAGCCTTGCTGGGCGATCGCGCCGTGGGCGACGGGCAGGGCGCCGGTCAGCCGGTATGGTTGCGCCAAGGCGACGCCAGCCAGCAGATCGTGATCACCGGCGCCCGTGCGCCGCATGATCTTGCCACCCTCACCAATGCCAGCTTCATGTTTTATGAGCCCCGCCCCGATGACGGCGCGCTGCGCTTTGCGCGTCGGTTGGAGGCCGCAACCGCGGAATTGCACAGCGGATTCTGGCAGCTGCGCGGGGTGCTGGAGTCCAGCCCCGGCGCCCCCCCGACGCGCAGCGACGCCCTCTCTCTGGAAACCACGATCCAACGCAAGGCGATGGTGGAGACAATGGCCCCGCCGTCGACTTTATCCTTCTGGGTGCTGCCATCCTATATCGCTGACGCCCGCGCCTCCGGCCTTGCGCCTTATCGCTACGAGTTGGAGTGGCACAATCTGATGGCGCTGCCGGCTTTGCTTGCGGCGATGGCGGCGCTGGCGGCGGTGTTTTCGCTACGGCTGCAGCGCCTAGGCGGTCTTGCAAGCTGGACCCTGATCGGGGTGGCGGCGGGATTTGCCGTGTTCTTCTCAGGCCAATTGGCGGCCGCGTTTGCGGCAACACAAGTGGTGCCGCCCGCGGTCGCGGCCTGGAGCCCGCCGCTAACCGGCTTTTTCGGCGCCCTTGCGGTTTTGGCTTTTGTGGAAGACGGTTGAAGGGATTTCGATCCAATCCATCGAAAGCAGCCCCTGCGCTGGACGACGACAGGCGGAGGGCGCTAGGAACAGTGTCGGGGAGTCGACGCCTGAGGGATCGCGGATGCCGCGGCATGATGCGCATGAAATTCGGCTGAGTGCGCGGGGGCGCCCAAAGTCCGCCCTGGCGGGTGTGGTCGGCTGGGCGGCGTCACCAGCCGGCGAGGCGGCGCATGCGGTGCTGCCAAACGGGCCGATCGCGGTCACGGCTCTGGCGGTGGCGGCGTTGTTTTCGTCGCCCGCTGTGGCGCAAATCACGCCGCCGTCCGCGCCGGTGACGCAGACCCCCGCCGCCGGAGAAGACTTTGTCGCGCTCCAAGCCGAGCGCGTCGTGACCGACGAAAAAGCCCAGACAATCACCGCCGAAGGCGCTGTTGAGGCGCGCTATCAGGGACGCACCCTGCGCGCGGCCAAGCTGGTCTATGACATGAACACCCGCCGCATCCGCGCCAGCGGCGGGGTGCAAATCACCGACCCCGACGGCCTTGTCCGCTCCGCCGAGGAGATGGACCTCGATGAGGCCTTCAACGAAGGCGTCGCGACCAATTTCGGCGCCGTATTTCCAGGCGGCGGCGTTGCAGCCGCGACTGGGGCCATCCGCCGCGAAGACGGCCGCAACGAGCTGCGTGACGCGGTCTACACCGCCTGCCCGATCTGCAAGACCGGCGAAGGCCCCGGCCCGACCTGGACATTGAGCGCGCGG
The DNA here is from genome assembly GCA_044356795.1 of Caulobacterales bacterium. Lineage (GTDB taxonomy): Bacteria > Pseudomonadota > Alphaproteobacteria > Caulobacterales > Aquidulcibacteraceae > JBIKVO01. The sequence goes on along the minus strand of JBIKVO010000005.1, from coordinate 10,577 downwards.
CGCGCCGTGCAGGATCCGAACGCGAAAATGATCGAGTACCGCGATGCGGTGCTGCAGTTCGGCACTGTCCCGGTGGTGTATCTGCCGTATTTCGCCCACCCAGACCCATCCGCCGGGCCGCGCTCTGGTTTTTTGACGCCGGATCTGGGCCGCAATCGTCGCCTCGGTTTCTTTTACGAGCAGCCCTATTATTGGCGTATCGGCCCCGATCAGGACATGACCCTGACGCCGCGGGTGCACAGCCAGATCAACCCGCTGCTTGGCTTTGAGTACCGCAAACGGTTTTGGTCCGGCGCGGTGGAGTTTGACGGCTCCATCACCAAGGAGCAGGACTTCGACGGCGCGGGCCAACGCTTTGGCGATGACACATGGCGCGGCCACTTGTTTGGCGCGGGACAATTCCGCGTCAACGACTTCTGGACCTGGGGCTTTGGCCTGGAGCGCGCCTCCGACGACCTGTATTTGCGCCGCTATGGCCTGCCCGGCGCCGGCGACGCCCGCGGCCCGTTCGTTGGCGATGCCCTCCGCCTGATCAGCCAGGGCTATTTGATCGGCCAGAACGGCTCAACCTACGCCAATTTCTCGGTGATCAGTTATCAGGGCCTGCGCGAGACCGATGCCAGCGCCAACTTGCCCGTGGTGCTGCCGTTCGCGGAGATCGAGCATGTGATGCGCGATCCGCTGCTGGATGGGCAACTGAAATTGCAGGCTTCAGCAGCGTCCCTGATCCGCACCGATGGCGGCGGCATCGACAGTGCACGTGCATCAATCGGCATGGACTGGCGACGCGACGATGTGTTCGACAACGGCCTTGTCCTTGGCAGTTTCGCCCAGGCCCGCGGCGACGCCTATCGCATCTCTGATGTCACGCCCGGGCGCACCGATTCGCTGGAGCGCGCCGTTGGACTTGCAGGCGTTGAGCTGCGCTACCCGCTGGTGCGCCGCGATACGGGCCTGACGGCCATCGTCGAACCAATCATGTCGGCGTCGGTGGCGTCGTCCGGCGGCAATGATCCGCTGATCATCAATGAGGACAGCCAAGCCTTCGAGTTGGACGATTCCAACCTCTTCCGTCCCAATATCGCGCCGAATTTTGATCTGTGGGAGCCGGGCCCGGCGGTCAGCGCGGGCTTGCGCGGCACGCTGCGCACCGATGATGGCGGCCAGGTCACCGCAGTCTTTGGGCGGCGCTGGCGCTCGGAGGCTGAACCGAAGTTCGGCGTGGCGACCAATCTGAACGGGACAGCCAGTGATTATGTCGGCATGGTCGGGGCCGATCTTGGCCCCAATTTCGGGGCGCGGGTGCGGTTCCGCCTGGATGACGAAAACTATTCCCTGACCCGTCTGGACGCCAGCGTGCGGGCCACGGTCGGGGCGCTGAGCGGGCACGTCCGCTATTTCAATATCGATGAAACCCTGCGCCCCGGCGATCCCAGCGAGGAAGTGCGTGGGGATGTAACCTGGAAAGTAACGGACAATTGGTCGGTTGGGGTCGGTCTGCAGCGCGACCTCGATTCTGACATAAGCCTGAGCCAGAACCTGCGACTCCTGTATCAGGACGATTGCACGTTCGTGGAGTTTTCGTATGCCCGCTCCGAGACCCAGGACCGCCGCCTGGGCCCCAATGAGGGGTTCCAGATCCGGTTGGGCCTATCCACTCTTGGCGTCTTCGGCGGCAGTTAAGGCGGCGCGGCGGGGCGACTTTGCCCGCGCTCAAGGAGCAGTTCCATTATGCGGATGAGATTGGCGGGGGCCGCGCTTTTGGCGGCGGGCATGACCATGGCGAGTATCGCTGGTGCACCGACCGGCCACACCCAACAGCGCGCCGAAAGCATCGCTGTGATCGTCAATGACGAGGCGATCTCGACGTTCGATGTCCGCCAGCGGGCCTTGCTGATGCTGATCGGACGCGGCGCGCCGGCCTCTCCCGAGGTGCAGGACATCATCCGCAACCAGGCGCTGCGCGATCTCGTGGATGAACGGCTGAAACTGCAGGAAGCAACCGCCCGTGGGGTTGAAATCAGCGACGCGGATATCGATCGCCGCGTCGCAGCGATCGCCCAGCAATTCGGCGTCCAGCCAGACCAATTGCGCCGGCAGTTTGCGGCGGTTGGCCTTTCGATCAACACCTTGCGGGATCAAATCCGGGCCGACATTGCATGGCGCCGCTTGAGCGGTGGACGCTTTGGCCGGCGCGTCGCCGTGACCGACCGTCAGGTCGATCAGGAGATGGATCGCCTGCGTGCGCGCATCACGCGTCCGGCGGTGCGGGTGTCGGAGATCCTGCTGCGGGCCGAAACGCCGGCAGAAATCGAGCAGGCGCGCAACGCCGCCCGCACGGTCTTGGCCCAAATTTCGGCCCCCGAGGATCCGCGCCAGCGTTTCGCCGCCTTCTCGGAAGCCGCCCGCCAGGTCTCGGCCGCCCCGACATCGGCCATCGGCGGCGACCGCGACTGGGCGGTGCCAAGCGAATTGCCGTCCAGCCTGCAGCCGGTGGTGGAAGCGTTGCTGCCGGGCCAGATCAGCCAGCCGGTCGAAGGCCCGGGCGGCGTTTATCTGCTGTTCCTGCAAGCGCGGCGCGACGGGGTGGATCCCGCGACATTGGAGCAAGTCAATCTCCGTGAAGTCAGCGCACCGCAGGCGCGCCGGGCGGAGTTGGACCGTCTGGCCCCGCGTTTGAACGGATGTACGACGCTGGATGCCCAAGTGGCCGGGCTTGATGGCGCAGAGATCGAAGATCTTGGCGACATCCGCATCGCGGAGCTTTCCGCCGGTGTGCGCGATCGGCTCGCGCCGGTACAGATCGGCCGGGCCAGCGCTGTGTACACCAAGCAGGATCGCTTTGCGGTCATGGTGGTTTGCGCGCGCAGCATGGGCGCTGAGGGACTGCCGTCGCGGGCTGAAATTCGCGACCAATTGTTCGAGCGCAATCTCGAAATCCAGGCGGATCGCTATCTGCGCGACCTGCGCCGCGAAGCCTATATCCGCTGATCGGGCGTCAGCCATGACGGCGGACGCACAGCGCGATCGACCGGTCGTCGCGATCAGCATGGGCGAGCCCGCCGGGATCGGGCCTGAGCTGGTTTGGGCGGCCTGGCGGGCGCTGCGCGATGATCCGATCGATCTTGTCGCGGTTGGAGACCCCCGGGTTCTGGCGGCGTATGGAGCGGTGCGCCCTGTTGGACCGCCATTTTCGCACAGCACTGATGACGAGCGCCTGCCCGTGTTCGCGACGGCAGCCGCGACCACTGCCGTGACCCTGGGCGCAGCGAGCGCGGCGCATGCACCCGCCGTCATCGCCGCGATCGATGGTGCGGTGGCGCTGGCGCAAGCCGGCGCCGTCGATGCTGTCACGACCATGCCGATTGCGAAATCCGTGCTGCAGAGCGCGGGTTTTGCGTTTCCTGGCCACACCGAATATCTCGCGCATCTGACGCAGGCGATGGCGATGGACGGCCCGCGCGGCCCGGTGATGATGCTGGCCGCGCCCCCACTGAAAGTGGCGCTGGCCACGATCCATGTCCCGCTGGCGCGCGTCGCAGATGTCTTGACGCCTGCCCGCATCGAGGCCGTCGCGCGCGTGGTCGATCATGCGTTGCGGACAGACTTTGGATTGACGCAGCCCCGCTTGGCCTTGTGCGGCCTCAATCCGCACGCCGGCGAAGACGGCGCCCTCGGACGCGAAGAAATCGCCATCATCAATCCAGCCGCGGCCGCGTTGCGCGCCCATGGGGTCGCTATCTCCAACGCCCGCGCCGCCGACAGCCTGTTCCATGCCGAAGCGCGCGCCGGCTATGACGCCGTCATTGCGCTGTATCACGATCAGGGACTGATCCCGATCAAGACGCTGGCCTTCTGGGATGCGGTGAATGTCACGCTCGGCTTGCCGATCGTGCGCACCTCGCCGGATCACGGCGTCGGGTTCGACATTGCCGCCCATCCCGGGCAGGCCAATCCCGCCAGTGCGATCGCCGCGATACGCCTGGCGGCGGCGATGGCGCGCCGCCGCCGTGGCCACTGAGACCAATCTCAAAGCGCTGCTGCAGCAGCATGGCCTTTGGGCGGACAAGCGCCTAGGGCAACATTTCCTGTTGGACCTTGGCGTCACGCGGCGTATCGCGGCGCTGGCGGGCGATGTGCGCGGCAAGCCGGTCTTGGAGATCGGGCCGGGCCCTGGCGGCTTGACGCTGGCGCTGTTGGAAGCAGGTGCTGATCCCGTGATCGCCATTGAACGCGACGCACGCTTCCTGCCTCTGCTGGAGGCCCTCGGCGCGCGCTTTCCCGGCCGTCTCCAGATCGTGCTGGCGGATGCGATGCAGGTCGATGAGGCAGCCCTTCTGGCGGGCCGCGGGCCAGCCTCAATCGCCGCCAACCTACCCTATAATGTCGGCACGCCGCTGCTGGTGAAATGGCTGAAAGCCGCGCCTGACTGGCGCGGCCCGATGACGCTGATGTTTCAAAAGGAGGTCGCCCAGCGCATCGCTGCGCGTCCCGGAGAAACGCATTACGGGCGGCTTGCCGTATTGGCGCAATCGGTGTGCGCTGCGCGCATCGCCATGACGTTGCCAGCCGGCGCGTTCACGCCGCCGCCGAGGGTGGCGTCCGCGGTGATCACCTTAAACGATCTTGCCGCCCCGTTCGGCGATCTTGACGGGTTGGAGATCATCACCGCTGCAGCGTTCGGGCAGCGACGCAAAATGCTCCGCAGCGCGATTGCCCCCCTTATGGGCGGACCAGCACAAGCGGAAGCGGTCTTGACGGCGGCAGGGGTTTCGCCAGCCGCACGCGCCGAAGACATCCCGGTCGCGGCCTTTCACCGCCTGACACAGGTGTGGCGCAACCGCCAATAAAGCTCGCGGTCTGCGCCGAATGCGGACACAGTGTTGGATGCAGCGATAGCGCGTACGGGGACCATGGAGCAATTTGGCGGCCTTGCAACACAAGCGTTGGTCTTTCTGACCGCAACCGCGCTTGTCATCCCGGCATTGAAGCGTCTCGGGGTCAGCCCGATCATGGGCTTTTTGTTGATCGGCGTGGCGATGGGGCCGTTCGCGCTTGGTCGGCTGGCTGTGGAATATCCATGGTTGGCGCCGTTTGCGATGTCGAACGATGCGGTCACGCGTTTTCTCGCCGATCTTGGCATCGTGTTTTTGCTGTTTGTGATCGGCCTGGAAGTGACATTGGAACGCCTATGGGCGCTGCGCCGCTTGGTGTTTGGGCTGGGTCTTGGACAAATTGGCGCAACGGCGGTGGTCATCGCGCTGTTTGCCATGGCGTTTGGGCATCCGATCGCGGCCGCCATTGTGATCGGTTTGGCGATGACGCTGTCGTCCACGGCGGTTGTGCTGCAATGGTTGAGCGAACGCGACGCCCGCACAGCGCCGGTCGGACGGGCCGCTTTTTCAACCCTGCTGATGCAGGACGTTGCGATTGTGCCGATCTTGTTTGTCGTCGGCGCGATGGCTGCCGGGCAAGCCACGGGTGCGGCGGATTTTGCTGTGGCGATCGCCACGGCGATCCTGGCGGTGGTGGTGTTTGTGGTGGTTGGCCGTTTGGCGTTTCGACCGCTCTTGCGTTGGGTTGCGGGCGGCCAAAGCCGCGAGGTGTTTGTTGCTGCCGCCTTGCTGATCGTGATTGGCGGCGCCTTAGGCGCACAAGCGATGGACCTGCCAAAAGCGCTTGGGGCCTTTCTGGCTGGCCTTTTGCTGGCGGAAACCGAATTCCGCCATCAGATCGAAGCAGACCTTGCGCCGTTCAAGGGCCTTTTGTTGGGGCTGTTCTTCGTCACTGTCGGCATGCAGATTGATCTGGCGATCATTCCGTCCAATGCGCTGGGATTGGCGGCGGGCGTGATTGGCCTGTTTATGGTGAAAGCGGCGGTGCTGGTCCCGATTGCGCGGCGGTTTGGCTATTCATGGCCGCAATCGATGCAACTGGGCCTTTTGCTGGGGCAGGCTGGCGAATTCGCTTTCGTTTTGCTGTCGCTGGCGCGCGACGGCGCCGTGCTGGCCGCCCCGACTGCCGATTACATGCTGATGGTGACAGCGCTGTCGATTTTCGCCACCCCCATCGTTGCCGCGGCGGCCATGCGCCTTTTCCCTGACACCGTGCGCGTGGAGCCGCTGAAACAACCGGAGGTGACGCCTGGGCATGTGATCATTGTCGGCTTCGGCCGTGTTGGTCAGGGCATGGCGGGATTGTTGGACGCCCAGCAGATTTCGTTCATCGCACTCGATTCCAAACCGGAGCGGATCGCAGCCCTGCGCGCACAAAACAAAGACGTGCATTTTGGCGACGCCAGCCGTGTCGAAGTGATGCGCAGTTTGCATGCAGGCGAAGCCGCAGCCGTTGTGATCGCGATTGATCGGCCCCACGAGGTTGAGGCGATTGTGCGCATGATCAAGGCGACGTGGCCGCATGTGCCCGTCTTTGCCCGCGCGCGCGACACCGCCCATGCATCAGCACTCTACCGGGCCGGCGCCACGATTGCGACGCCGGAAGCGATTGAAGCCACGCTCGATCTCGGTGAAGCGGTGCTGGAAGGCATCGGCATTCCGCGCGATGCAGCGCGCCGCTTTATTGAGGAACGCCGCGCCGAAGAACGCGCCAAAGCCTTGGCAGCCAGATAACCGCCTCACGGCGGCGCGCGCGGCGCAATCAAGGGCCTCGCACCGGATGGAAACGCCGCCGCCGGATCGCCAATGAAGGCTGCGATATCATCATGCACGATCTTCGCCTGCAAATCGCGCAACAGCATGTGATAACCATTGGGATACAGCACCGTTCGCGCGGTTGCCGGTAACGCGCGGGCCGCGCGGTCGGCGGACGCGCGCGGAATGATCTGATCCTTTTCGCCGTACAAAAATGCGGTTGGCGCGCGCAGCTGCCCGCTTGCCTTCGCGGCTTGCTCCATCAGGTCCACGAGCCCAAACACCGCATCAATGCGGGTGTCAAACAGCATGTTTTGATCGCGCCCGTTCTTACGCAGCATCTCGATATTGTCAGACGGGGTGATCTGCACCTGCACGCCTGGCGGCGGACGCACATTCTGTGACCCAAACAGATACGCCCCCGCCGCCAGCGTAACGGAATAAGGCAAAGGCAGCGTCGACCAACCCCACACCGCCGGGGCCACCAACACCAAGCGATCGGCTTTCGGTGGACGGTCCGACGCAAACGCCGTCATCGCAACCGCACCGCCCATGGAATCGCCCACCACCGCAAGTGTCGCATTGGGATACCGCGCGCGGGCGAGATCAACCGCGGTCCGCAAATCCTCCGTCATCAGATCGCGCCCGCCCCAGACGCCGCGTTGCGGACTGCGGCCAAAACCGCGTTGATCATAGGCGTAGGTGGCGATGCCCGCATTCGCCCAATTGGGCCCAGCCAGATAGAACGCCTCCGCATAATCGTTCATGCCATGCAGTGCGATAATCACCGCCCACGGCGCGGCCCCCTCCGGCGGGCGCCACACCGACAAGCCGAGCGGCGCGCCGTCAAAGCTGATGAAGCGGTTTTGCGCCTCTTCAAAGCGTGGACCCGTGAAAAGATCCGGCGGACGCAACTGCGCCTGCACGGTCGGCGCACAGGCCGCCAGAAACAGGCTGATCAGCGCAAGGACGATACCGCCCGCCGAAGCGCTGGAACCACGTCGTCTTCGAACCAGGGATTGCGTTTCAGCCATGCCGTATTCCGCCAAGAAGGATGCGGCAGCACCATGACATCAGGGGCATAGTCGCGCCAAGCCGCCACGGTCTGGGTCATGGTTTTTCGGGCGCGGGTCCCCACATGCCAGGCGATGGCGTACCCGCCCACCACCAATGTTAAGCGCACATCGCGCAGTTCCGCCAAAAGGCGCGCGCGCCACAAGGGGGCGCACTCCGGGCGTGGCGGCAAGTCCGCGCCCTTGACCGTGCCTGGATAGCAAAAGCCCATTGCCGCCACGGCGACATTGGCCTCGTCATAGAACCAGTCCCGCGATACGCCCATCCAGTCGCGCAGACGATCGCCGGAGGGGTCGTTCCATGGCAGGCCCGTTTCGTGAACCAATCGGCCTGGCGCCTGGCCAGCGATCAGGACTTTGGCGCCCGCTTTGACCCGCACGATCGGGCGCGGTTCATGCGGCAGCACCCCCGCGCAGGCGCGGCAGGTGCGGATCTGAGCGAGGAGGGCGTCGAGGCGCGACATGGGCTGGCCATAGCGGCTTCAGCCCCCGTCCGTCACCTGCGCCCTTGCGCATGAGGACATCGACTGCGATATGACCCCGGCAGGCAGGCGGCGGACGGCCGCCCCGCCAACCCGGTCAGGTCCGGAAGGAAGCAGCCGTAACGGGTTGCGTACGGGTCGCTGTCCTGTCTGCACCGCTCGCCACTGACGCCGGCCTTCCTTGACGCCGGCCTTCCTCGTCGCAGCCCCCCGCGTCGCAGGCCTTCCGCAAGCTTCTGCACCAGAGCCCAGCCCCACCAAGCCCGATGGGCGGATGGGCGGATAGGCCAAAATCGAATCGTGGATAATCGTGACAAAGAGATCATCATGCTTCCGCTTGACGGCCGCGCCAATATTCTGCTTTTGTTCTCGGATCAGCGCTGACACAAAGCCGGAGGACGCCATGAGCGCCAAGCATAGCGTGAACGAAGTCGCCGCAGATTTTACCGCCTTGTGCGCCAAGGGCGCCTTTGACGAGGCAGGCGATAAATATTGGTCGGATGGCGTGGTTTCGGTGGAGGCAATGGATGGGCCAATGGCGCGCATCGAAGGCCGCGCCGCGGTTCAGGGCAAAAGCGACTGGTGGAACAGCGCCCACGAGGTGCACAGCGCGACGGCCCATGGCCCCTATGTGAATGGCGATCAATTCGCGGTGCGGTTTGTGATGGATGTCACCAACAAGGAAAGCGGCAAGCGGGTGCAGATGGATGAGGTGGGCGTCTACACCGTAAAGGACGGCAAAATCGTCGAAGAACGGTTTTACTATTGATTGGGAGGTTGATTGGGCGACGGGGGTGGAGCACCGGCCAGGCCGCCATATTCCCCACGGAAACGCTTAAGGCCGCACACGCATAAAGAGGCGTTGCAAGAACGGTTGGGCTGCCAGCACGGTTGGGATGAAAGCACGGTTGGGCTGCAGGCACGGTTGGGCTGCAGGCACGGTTGGGCTGCAGGCACGGTTGGGCTGCAGGCACGGTTGGGCTGCAGGCACGGTTGGACGGCCAAGGCGGCTCGCAATCCCTTGAACGCACGCTCCTGCAAGATCAGTCTCGCCGATGGATGGCGGTTGTTGGCGCTCGACGCACCTTCTTGGCGAACTTGGCGAACGGGCATCGCACGCCGGCCGGCCCCGCAGGCGTTTCGACCACCATCTCGCCTCGCCGCGGCAATCGGCCTATAGGATTGCGCCATGAGCGACGACGCGACGATGAACGACACCGGCCCCAACCTGTTTGGCGAGACGCCCGATCGCGGCGCCGGCGATCAGGGCTATCTGGTGCTGGCGCGGAAATACCGCCCAACCACCTTCGACGACCTGATCGGCCAGGACGCCATGGTGCGCACCATCGCCAATGCCTTCGCGCTGAACCGCATTCCGCACGCCACCATGCTCACCGGGGTTCGCGGGGTGGGCAAAACCACGACCGCCCGCCTGCTCGCACGCGCTCTGAATTATGAAAGCGACCATGTCCACGGGCCAAGCATCCAGTTGACGCCGCCCGGGCGTCATTGTCAGGCGATCATGGAGAGCCGCCATCCCGACGTGATGGAAATGGATGCCGCCAGCCGGACAGGCATCGGCGATATTCGCGAGATCCTGGAAGGGGTCCGCTACGCCCCGGTGATGGCGCGCACGAAGATCTATATCATCGACGAAGTACACATGCTGTCGACGGCGGCGTTCAACGGCCTGCTGAAAACGCTGGAAGAGCCGCCGCCGCATGTGACGTTCATTTTCGCCACCACCGAGATCCGCAAAGTGCCGGTGACGGTATTGTCGCGCTGCCAGCGGTTTGACCTGAAACGCATCGGTCCAGACCAGCTTGCCGGGCATCTCGATGTGATCTGCAAAAAAGAAAATGTCGCGGTTGAGCCCGATGGCCTCGCCTTGATTGCGCGCGCGGCCGAAGGATCGGTGCGCGATGCATTGTCATTGCTGGATCAGGCGATTGTGCAAAAACCGGGCGATCACGCCGCCGTGACGGCCGCAGCCATTCGCGACATGCTGGGGCTGGCGGATCGGTTGCGCGTGGCAGACCTGTTCGGCCATCTTGCCGAAGGCAATGCGCGCGACGCGATCCTGGAGGTACGCAGCCAGTATGACAGCGGCGCCGATCCCGGCCTGATCGTGCGCGATCTGTTGGATCTGACGCACGAAATCGCCCGCCTTCAGGCGCTGGGCGCGCAGGCGCGGATGTATGGCGGCCCGGATTGGACGGCGCGCCTGCGGGCGCTGGCCAGCAAACAGAGCCCGGCGCAGATCTCGCGGCTGTGGCAGATGCTGCTGCTGGCGGCGGATGAGGTGCTGCGCGCGCCCGAACCGATCGCCGCGGCAGAGATGGCCATGGTGCGGCTGGCGGCTGCGGCCAGTT
>JBIKVO010000242.1:0-5131 GCA_044356795.1 Caulobacterales bacterium | reverse complement strand
TGGGCGGGCGCAAAGCCGCGTTTGGATTGCACAAGGGCATGGTGGCGCCCATCGGGGACGTTGAGCTTGACGCGCCCGTGCTCGACGTGGACGCATGGACGGCCCTCGCCGCCAAACTGCCCGATAAGCCGTGATGCTGGTGCTCGATACAAACGCCTTGCTTTGGCTGTCGGGCGGCAGCGAGCGCTTGGGCGCGCGAGCGCGCGAGGCGATCCAGGCCGGGATTGATCGCGGCGAAGCCGCGTTTTCCGCCATCTCGGTTTGGGAAACGGCGATTCTGGTGGGCAAGGGCCGGTATAGGCTCGGACAGGCCGTTGAGGCTTGGCGGGCGGACTTGATCGCCGTTGGCCTTGTGGAGGCGTCCTTGGATGGTCTTGTGGCCGCGCAGGCGGTTGCGCTCCAAGACTTGCACGACGATCCGGCCGATCGCTTCATCGCGGCTCTTTCACTCCGCCACAGCGCAACCTTGGTCACCTCCGACGACAAACTCATTGGCTGGGCCGCCCGCACGAAGGGTGCACAAGCAATGGACGCGAAGACATAAGCGGCGCGGCGGAGTGCGATTGCTTTGGCCGCACCCATGAGTTCGAGGCGGACTTGGAGCGGGGCCAGACAAGCCGATCACCGCCTTGACCCATGACGGGGTTGAGGCGTTGAGGGACATGCTCGCCGATGTCAGGCGCTCGCCCTGGCAATGGGAGAGCTTCCTCGAAAGCTTTCTATCGGATCCTGACCTCATCCAACGCTTCAAAACTCAGCAACCGCGATCGCATTCGGTCGATTACGGGCGCACAAGCGTCAGGAGCTGATTGGCGCGAAAAAAGAGCAATTGGAGACAATTCGGACGATCGCGGCCGCCGGTCGGCTGCGCGGCGTCGACAAGATCGGCTTGTGGGCCAGCTTGATCCGGTCCAGCCGCCGCCCGCCCAGGCGAAGCCAATTTCACGCGCATCACAAGACCAACGCCGCTCCAGGAGACAGCGCCCAATCTGCTCAAAGCCATCTCAGCGGAGAAAATAGCGCACCGCCGCCTCGATGCTCGACAAGAAACTCGATCTTCAGGCGGCGCCGCTCAGCGACGACGCATCTCCCGCTTTGTCAGACCACGAAACTGTCCGCGGTCCCGGTTGTTATGATTGAGACCCGCCATGCTTGCTCATACCACCCTCGAGCACCTCAAAATCCTTGGCCTGCAAGGCATGGAAAAAGCCTTCGCTGAACTCAGCGCGCGCGCCGAATGAAAAGGCCTGACCCATAGCGAATGGCAGCGGCCTCTGCTCGAACGCGCAGCGACCTTTCGCCAGGATCGCCGTCTCGGCGCACGGCTGCACCTTGCAAAGCTGCGCCGCCAAGCCGCGCCCGAAGAGATCACATGGAAGACCGCGCGCGGCCTTGATCGGGCGCTTTTCACGACGCTGCTGAAAGGCGATTGGATTGACGCCGCCGAGAACGTCCTTCTCACCGGACCGACTGGCGTCGGCAAAAGCTGGCTGGCCTGTGCGCTCGGTATGGCGGCGCGCCGGCAAAACCGCTCGGTCTTTTGCATCCGCACCACCAAGCGCCTCGCCGATCTCGCGATCGCGCACCTCGATGGTCGCTATCCCGCCTTGATTCGCACGCTGTGCAGCGTGAAGGTCTTGATGATTGACGGCGAGGAGAACGAGCATGCGTTCCGGGGCAACGAATTCCCGACGAGCGGCATGACCGCGCTTGACGCCGCACGGCGCCGGAAAAGGGTGGAGCTGGTCGATGAACGCCACGGCCGCCATGCGCCGATCATCACCAGCCAGCGCCCCACCGAAGCTTGGCGCGAAATGATCGGCGATCCGACTATGCGGACGCCATCATTGATCGGAACATTCATGCCTCCCATCGGGTCAAACTTGGCGGCCACAGCATTCGCGACAAGAGCGGCGACGACGCGGCTTGAACCAACGGCCACCGTCAACCCGACCGCGCGCCGGCCGCTGCGTCAGCGCCAATTGGCCACCACCTGACCATTCCTGAAGACCGAACCAATCATCGCCCAACCGAAAGGCTGCTCACACTGGTCGAAGTGATCGGAATGGGCAGATCATCACGCACATAGTCCAACATCGCCCGGTTTCGGTCTGGCCTTTGGCCAGAACCGGCGCCGGGATGTTGTTCCCGTAAATCCGATCTGCCGCCAGAATATGGGCTTCGGGCTCTACAAGGACGGCCTTAAAAGTGCAGCAGCCGCTACGCAACCCAGCCACAAGGCGTCTTTCTTCCGATATTCACCGCATTTTGCAAATATTTGCATTGCGCGACGCTCACTATAGGGAGGTCCGGACAACACGCAAATCCAAAGAAAAGCGTTTAATTACTGCGCACTAGCCATCCGCGCATATCGCTTGTGCGACAATTTCGTCACCATTGCCCCAGTTTGGTCGTCTTTTTGCGGCTGGGCAATTGCCTCATTTGCAGTTGTTTGCGAACATGTGATGAGAAGACGGCTGAAGAGTCAGCCGCACGAGGGAGGGAAGGCCGTGGCAGAGTCCAACAAAAATCGTTTTCGCGTGCTTGCAACTGCCGCTTCGAGCTTGGCGTTGCTGTTGGGATTTGCAGGCGCTGCCCACGCACAAGCGCCCGCCGCCGCTGAGCCTGCTACTGACGCGGGAACTGAAGCAGACGAAAGCCTCACCGAAATCGTTGTGATCGGCTATCGTGCTGCGCTCGCAAATTCGGCAAAAGTGAAAGAGCGCTCGACATCGATCGTTGAGGTCGTGACCGCTGAAGACATCGGCAAACTTCCTGACGTATCGATCGCGGAATCTCTGGCGCGGCTGCCCGGCCTTGCCATTCAACGCCTTGACGGCCGGGGTCAACAATTATCGGTGCGCGGCCTTGGGCCGGACTTTACGTCTGCATTGCTAAATGGCCGCGAGCAAGTGACGGTCGGCGACAACCGCGGCGTCGAGTTCGACCAATTCCCGTCTGAATTGCTTTCAGGCGTTGTCGTTTACAAAACGCCGGACGCTGGCCTGATCGGCCAAGGCCTGATGGGCACAGTGGATATGCGCACGCTGCGACCGCTGTCAGTGGATGAGCGCGTTCTTGCGGTCGGTGCACGGTATGAGTGGAATGAAAAAGGCGCGCTGAATAGTGACAGCGAAGACACCGGTCATCGCTTCAACATCACCTATGCCGACAAATTTATGAACGACACGCTAGGGATTGCGATCGGCGTTTCATCCATCTCCACGCCAACGCAATCAGAGCGCTTCAATGCATGGGGGTATCCGGATGCGGGGCCAGGTGGTTCGCGCCTGATCGGCGGATCGAAATCCTATGTGCAATCGAACGATCTCGATCGCACCGGCGTTATCGGCATTCTCGAGTATGAGCCTGACGCGACGTTCAAAACCAGTGTCGACATCTACTATTCCAACTTCGAGGAAAAGCAGATCCTGCGCGGCATCGAACTGCCGCTGGCTTGGTCGTCAGCAACGCTGAACCCCGGCGCCACCGTCTCAAACGGCTTCGTCACGCAGGGCACATTCAGCGGCGTCAAGGGCGTCATCCGCAACGACGTCAATCTGCGCAATGCGGATTTGTTTGCGGCGGGCTGGAACGCTCAATGGTCATTCCAAAACGGTTGGGACCTCGAAGTTGATGCGTCGCACTCGAAGGTCGAGCGCGACGACCGCTATCTCGAAACCTATTCTGGCACTGGGCCTGCTGGTGTTGGCGCCACCGATACGCTTGGGTTCCGCACCACGCCTGGACAAGGCACGCGATTCTCACCGACGCTAAACTACGGCAATTTTGGCACGATCGTGCTAACCAGCCCGCAAGGCTGGGGCACTGATCCATCGGCAGGCCGTCCGTTCGGCCAGGCAGGGTTCGACAATCGTCCGTCAATCGAAGATTCGCTGGACGCGCTGCGCATTGCGGCGAGCTACAACGATCTCGGCCCCGGCATCGACACCCTCGAGTTCGGCATGAATGTATCGAAGCGGGAGAAGGAAAAGGTCGCCAACGAGTTCTTCCTCGCCGTCTCCGGCGGCGCGCCAAGCGCTGTGATCCCTACCAGCGTGCGACTCGGAACCACCAATCTTGGCTTCCTCGGCCTGGGCAATATGGTCAGCTATGATCCGCTTCGCCTGTTGGGCACAGGCGTGTTGACGCCCAGCCGCAACAACAACGCTGACGTTGTAACAAAGTCGTGGACTGTGTCGGAAGACGTTATGACCTTCTATGTGAAGGCGGATTATTCCGGCGACATCGCCGACATGCCGGTGCGCGGCAATTTCGGCATCCAAATCGTCAACACCGATCAGGAATCGACTGGGGCTGTTGGTACGAACGGCGTTTTCCGTAAAGTCACGCTCGGCGACAGCTACACTGAAGTGTTGCCCAGCGCGAACCTGAACCTGAACCTGACCGATGACACGATCCTGCGCGTCGCAGCCGCCCGTACGCTTGCCCGCGCGCGGATGGATCAGTTGCGCGCCAGCCAAGAGCTAAGCACCAACAACGCGAACTTCACAAACACCAACCCGGCTTCGTCGTTCTTCAGCTCTTCGGGCGGCAACCCAGAACTGCGTCCGTTCATCGCATCGGGCCTCGACATTTCGTTGGAGCGCTATTTCGGCGCCGGCGGTTATGTCTCCTTGGCAGGCTATTATAAGAAGCTCGACAATTGGGTTTTCGGCAGCTTCGGCGAGATCGTCGATTTCTCGGCCTTCTCCAGCCTCGCCATTCCGCCAGTTCCGGGCCAAACGCTCGGAACCACGCGCGGCGTCTATTCGTCGCCGCGGAATGTTGAAGGGGGCTACATCAAGGGCCTGGAATTTGCTGCATCGGTGCCGTTCGAATTGTTCACGCCGGCCCTTGAAGGTTTCGGTGTTGTATTCAGCTACTCAAGCACCGAAAGCGAAATCGAACCGCTGCCGGGCATCACCATTCCGGTGCCGGGCCTGTCGGAAGAAGTCATCAATACCACGCTGTATTTTGAGCGTGACGGCTTCCAAGCCCGCGTGTCCAATCGCTTCCGTTCGAACTTCCTTGGTGAAGTGAACGGTTTTGGCGGTGGCCGCGATCTGCGCAGTGTAAAGGAAGAATCCGTGGTCGACGCGCAAATCGGCTACGAGTTCCAAGGCGGCCC
>JBIKVO010000189.1:0-6226 GCA_044356795.1 Caulobacterales bacterium | reverse complement strand
GCCCCATCTGCGCGATAGCGGCCAATTCCAAGGCTATCGCCGCATGCGGCCAGGCCGCACGGGCGGCCGCGCACGCGCCGCCGTCGCGCGCAAACGCCACATCATCGCCACCGCCGCCTGCAACACCCGCCGGGAAGCACTGACGTGATGACGGCGGCGCATGTGGCTGTGCTGAGATCCAGGGCGCACTTCAGCGCTGTTAGGCTGCTTGGGCGCCGGCCCGTCTCCCCGACGCGCGCACCTGCACCGTTTATGTCCGCCGTCCCTTTTTCGGCGCCAGTGTCATCTCCAAGGGCGGGCCGCCTGGCATGATCGGCCGCGCCGGATAACCGCCCAGCGACACGACGCGATCATACATCACCAGCGCCCCTGCAAGGCCGACATTGAGCGAGAATTTCGTGGGAATTTTCACAATATGACTGCAGCGCGCCTGCATTTCTGGACTGAGCGAACCGCGCTCGCGCCCCAACACATAGGCTGCCGCCTGGGGATGTTTAAACGCCGGCAACGCCACCGCATCATCGGTGAGTTCAACGCCAACCAGCACACAGCCCTGCGGTAACCGCAGGTCGCCTAGGGTGTCCCAGGGATAATATGGCATGTGATCGAAGCTGCGGCTGGTGTCGCTTTTGTAGGCGGTGCGCAGTTTCGGCGCGGCGTTGACGGTGAAAAAGAAGCTCGCCCCAAAGGCGTGAGCGGTGCGCATCAGGGCGCCTAGGTTCATCTCCTTTGAGATTTCTTCGGCGCCAATTCCGAAATAGCCGCGCATCGGCCGTATCCTTTCAACAAAAAACCCCGCCGGCGGCCCGACGGGGTTTTGAGACAGTCTGTGTCCACGCTCAGCCTGCGCCGGCGGGGCCTTCGTTCGCCAGCGTATTGGCCGCAATTTCCTTGGCTTGTTCTTCTGCGGCGGCACGGTCTGCGTTCATTGCGCTTTGGATGACGTTTTCACCGCGCGCCTGACGATCGGCTTCATCCGTCGACCGCGCGACATTCACCGACACATTGACCAAAACTTCCGCGTGCAGACGCACCTTTACCGGGAACACGCCGAGTGTTTTGATCGGCTTGTCGAGCACGACATATTGACGCGCAATCTTGAAGCCGGCGGCCTCTGCGGCGTCGATGATGTCGCGTGCGGAGACCGAACCATACAACTGGCCCGATTCACCGGCGGAGCGGATCAGCACGAATTGCTGGCCTTCCAGTTTTTCGCCGCCCTTGGCGGCCTGGTCGCGCAGTTCGGCGTTGCGGGCGATGATTTCCTCTTTGCGCGCTTCGAACTTTTTCTTGTTCGCTTCAGTGGCGCGCAGCGCCTTGTGTTTGGGCAGCAGGAAATTGCGCGCAAAACCGTCACGCACGGTCACCACATCGCCGATTGCGCCAAGCTTCTCAACCCGTTCGAGAAGGATCACTTCCATGGATTGGTCCTCCTCAGTTCACAGCGTAGGGCAGCAGCGCCAAATAGCGCGCGCGCTTGATGGCCTGGGCCAATTCGCGCTGCTTCTTGGCGGACACGGCCGTGATGCGCGCGGGAACGATCTTGCCCTTTTCGGAAATGAAGCGCTGGAGCAGCTTCACATCCTTGTAGTCAATCTTCGGGCTATCGGCGCCAGAGAACGGGCACACCTTGCGCCGACGGCCAAACGGACGGCGGGCCGGGATATTGGCGATATTGAGTTGTTTGCCGCTCATCGATCAGCCCTCCATCGTGTCGTCGAAACCGCCCATGCCGTCGTCGCGGCCTTCGCGGCGCTGCCGGCGCTTTTCGTCGCGATCGCGACGGGCGAGCACCGGCGAGGGCTCATCCTCAAGCTTTTCGACGCGCACCGTGATGAAGCGCAGCACATCTTCATTGATCCGTGCGCGACGCTCTACCTCGTGCACGGCTGGGGCCGGGGCATCGAGATTGAGCAGGCAATAATGCCCCTTGCGGTTCTTGCGGACGCGATAGGCGAGATTGCGCAGGCCCCAATATTCGTTCTTCGTCACCTTGCCGCCCAGTTCCTGTACGGTGCGGGTGATGTCTTCGATCAGCGCGTCGACCTGTTGGGGCGAGATGTCGGGACGCGCGATCAGCACGTGTTCGTAATATGCCATTCCTGTTCCCTTCCTGGTGGAGCCGCGGCGCCTGCCCGGCGGAAGGACCGGGCCAGCGACGGATCAGCCAGGAAAGCCGCAACAGACAGTTGCGCCAGTCCGCTGACCGCGGCTCGCGAGAAGCGGGCTGTATGGCGGAACAGCCCGGCAAAAGCAAGCCGGGCGCGCAAAAGGGGTGATCTTTGCCACACGTCGCCATTGACCATCTTTTCGCATCCCGCTACGTCCACCCCCCTACCTGATCGGCTGGCCAATTGGCGGAATTGGTAGACGCAGCGGACTCAAAATCCGCCGCCCGCAAGGGCGTCTCGGTTCGAGTCCGAGATTGGCCACCAGCTTTCCACCAGCTTTCCACCAGCTTTCCACCAGCTTTCCACCAGCTTTCCACCAGCTTTCCACCGGCTTTCCACCGGCTTTCCGCCGTCCAAGCCCCTGGACGCGCCCGAGAGGTCTTCCCGAAAAACGCAGAGACAGCCCGTTCGCTTGATTGACAGCGGCTGCGTGGCGGCGCGATGCTGAACGAAATAGTCATCATTCACAAAGCCGATCGCCGCGCCCGCATGCGGCGCGATGGGGAGGAGGCGCCATGAGCAAAAAGGGCACAGTCGTCGTGACGGGCGGTTCCGGCTTCATCGCCGGTTGGTGCATCAAGCAGCTCATTGAAGAGGGCTGGACGGTGCGGGCGACGATCCGCTCCAAGCGGCGCGAATCGGAGGTGCGGGCCTGGCTTGGCCGCAAGGTCGACCTGCAAGACCGGTTGAGCTTTTTCGAAGCCGATCTGACCAGCGACACCGGGTGGGCCGCGGTGATGGGCGGCGCCCATTATGTGCTGCATGTCGCCTCGCCGATCCCGCCGGCGCTGCCGAAGACTGACGATGTGCTGGTTGTCCCCGCCCGTGAAGGCACGCTGCGAGCGCTGCGATTTGCCCGCGATGCGGGGGTCTTGCGCACGGTCGTCACCAGTTCCACCGCCGCGATCACCTACGGCTTGCGCGGCGATGGGGCCGGCAAGGTGTTCACCGAAGCTGACTGGACCGACGAAACCAACCCCGACACCTCCCCCTATATCCGGTCCAAGACGATCGCTGAGAAAGCCGCGTGGGATTTTATGAAGCGGGAGGGCGGTGCGATGACGATGGCCGCCGTTAACCCTGCTGCGGTGCTGGGGCCAGTGATGGGGCCGGATTTTTCGCCCTCGATCGAGATTGTGAAAAAACTTTTGGAAGGCGCTTATCCCGGCTCGCCGCCACTCGGCTTCCCCTTGGTGGACGTGCGTGACATCGCCGATCTGCATGTGCGCGCGATGACGCATCCGGCCGCGGCAGGGGAGCGCTTTCTGGGCGGGCAGGGCTTTATGTGGCTGCAGGATGTGGCCGCGGTGCTGCGGGCGCGGATGGGGCCGTCGGCGCACAGGGTCCCGATGGGCAGGATTCCCGGCTGGCTGGTGAAGGTCCTCGCCAATTTCGACCCCATCACCAAGTCGGTGACGTTCGAATTGGGCAAGCGCCGGGAAGTGACGCCGGAGAAAGCCAAGCGCCTGTTGGGCTGGGCGCCGCGCAGCAATGAAGACGCCATCGTCGCCAGCGCTGAAAGCCTCTTGGCGGAGGGGATTGTGAAGGTCTGACGCCCTCGACGGATGCGGTGTGCGGCGCCATATTGGTGTGGCTGAAACAGGGGTGGTGCATGAGCGCATTCCGTGATGCGATGGCGGGCGTGATGACTGGGGCTGGCGCGATGACTGGGGCTGGCGCGATGACTGGGGCTGGCGCGATGACTGGGGCTGGCGCGATGACTGGGGCTGGCGCGATGACGAAGGCCCGCTACACTGTGGCGCAGGGTGCGCGCGTGGCGTGGTACGCCGCCCATTACGCTGCCGCGCGGCGCCTGTCGCAGCCTTTTGATCGCCCGGGGGAGCCGAAGTTTCGCCCGCAAAGTGCGCCCGGTGATCGCAAACGTATTCGCGCCGCATTCCTTGATCTTTTTGTCCAGGACCTGGATAATGTCGCAGCCGGTTTGTACCCGGCGCCGGATGATGTGTCGCCGCGGCTGGCGTTTCAGGCGCTGGCGGCGAGCCGGCAATTTTTCGCTGATCTGCCAAAGGTGGATGCACGGCGGGTGGCGCGCAACGGCGTGGAGGTGCGCCAGCATCGCGGCAATGAGGCCAGCCGATACCCGGCTTATTATCTGCAGAACTTCCACTATCAGACGGATGGCTGGCTCTCGCGCGAGAGCGCGCGCTTGTACGACATGCAGGTGGAGGTGCTGTTTGCAGGGGCGGCCGATGCGATGCGCCGGATTGCGCTGGGCGAACTGGTGTTGGGCCTGCGCGGGCGCGATCAGCGCCGCGTGCAATATTGCGATGTGGCGTGCGGGACGGGGCGTTTTCTGGCGCAGGTGATGCGGGCGTTACCGCGCATGGCGGCGTCCGGGGTTGACTTGTCGCCAGCCTATGTCGAAGAGGCGAAAGCGCGGTTGGCGCCGTGGGCGCTGGCGTCAGTCACAACGGGTGATGCAGAGGCGCTCGCGCTCGATGATGCATGCCTGGACGCCGCCTCCTGCATTTACCTGTTCCATGAATTGCCGCCGGTGGTGCGCCACCGCGTTGCGCGCGAATTGGCCCGCGTGATCAAACCTGGCGGCGTTTTGGTGTTCGCCGACAGTCTGCAGTCCGGCGATCATCAAGATCTCGATCAGATGCTGGAATACTTCCCGGTCGGCTTCCACGAGCCGTTTTACGCCAGCTATCAGCGTGAGGATCTGCCCGCCCTGTTCGCCGAGCATGGGTTTTCGGTGGAAGCCGCGCGCACCGCGTTTCTCACCAAGATCATTCGCCTGCGCCGCCTTGACGGTTGACGCCGCATTGGCCGCGGTCGCGCAGTTTTGCGTCCGCCAGCACGCACGCCAACATCGCCTCAGCGACAGGGGCGGCGCGAATGCCAACGCAAGGATCGTGGCGGCCCTTGGTGACGATGTCGGTGTTTTCACCCTGTGCGGTTACGGTTTCCATCGGCGTCAGGATTGAGGATGTCGGCTTGATCGCGATCCGCGCGATGATGTCCTGGCCGGTGGAAATGCCGCCGAGAATGCCGCCAGCGCGATTGCTCAAGAAGCGCACATGGCCTTGCGGATCGGCCCGCATTTCATCGCCATTGTCTTCACCGCGCAAGGCCGCCGCGGCGAAGCCGGCGCCAATCTCCACCCCTTTGACCGCATTGATGCTC
The DNA here is from genome assembly GCA_044356795.1 of Caulobacterales bacterium. Lineage (GTDB taxonomy): Bacteria > Pseudomonadota > Alphaproteobacteria > Caulobacterales > Aquidulcibacteraceae > JBIKVO01. The sequence continues at coordinate 905 of JBIKVO010000189.1, read as the reverse complement.
ATCAGCGCTGCGGCGATTTCAGCATCCAGCTTTCCGTAAAGCGGTGCGCCCCATCCGGCGGGAACGCCGTCGGCGCGCACTTCGACAATCGCGCCGGCGGACGATCCAGCCTTGCGCGTCTCATCAAGAAAAGCCTCCCATACCGGAACGATGGCGGGGTCTGGCGCGAAGAAGGGGTTGCGCTCAGTTTCGGTCCAGTCCCACACATCGCCTGCGATGGCGTGCGGGCCGATCTGGACCACAGCGGCGCGCACCCGCACGCGATCAATCACGGTGCGGGCGACTGCGCCTGCGGCCACGCGGCTGGCGGTTTCGCGCGCGCTGGAGCGCCCGCCGCCTCGCGGATCGCGCAGGCCGTACTTTTCCATGTAGGAGAGGTCGGCATGGCCGGGGCGGAAGGCGTCAGCGGATGCGGCATAATCCTTCGAGCGCGCATCGACATTCTCAATCATCATGCTGATCGGCGTGCCGGTGGTTCGCCCCTCAAATACGCCGGACAGGATTTTCACCTGATCGGGCTCTTGGCGCTGGGTGACAAAGCGGCTTGTGCCCGGCCGGCGTTTGTCCAGGAAGGGTTGGATGTCGGCCTCGCTGAGGCGAAGGCCCGGCGGGCAGCCGTCGACGATGGCGCCGATGGCTGGCCCGTGGCTTTCGCCCCAAGTGGTGACGCGGAACAGGTGGCCGTAGGTGTTATGGGACATGGCGTGCACTATCTCGACGATACCCTATAGCCGGAGCTGTCCGATTGTCCAAAGACCTCATTCCTCCCACGCCCAGCGCTGAAGACTATGCCCGCACCACCACCCCGGCGCCGGATGATCCAGCCTTTTTCGCCAAGGACGATCCATTCGTCCTGTTTGCCGAATGGCTTGCCGACGCCAAATCCAAAGAGCCAAACGATCCCA
>JBIKVO010000190.1:0-6226 GCA_044356795.1 Caulobacterales bacterium | reverse complement strand
CGACATCCTCGATGTCGCGCGTTGGTCGCCATCGGGCGGCAATGTGCAGCCCTGGACCGTGATTGCGGTGGCGGGTTCGGCGCGCCAGGCCGTGATTGATCGCGCGCGGGCGGCCCTGTCGGAAAACCCCGCAGGCGAGGAAGGCGATTATCCGATCTATCCGGCCAATCTTTGGCCGCCGCATCGCGATTGGCGGTTCAAGGTGGGTGAGGACATGTACGCCCTGCTCGGCATCCCGCGCGAAGACAAATTCGCCCGCCTCGGGCATGTGGCGCGCAATTTCGAGTTTTTTGGCGCACCCGTGGGCCTGTTTTTTGTGATCGATACGCGTATGGGGCATGGCCAGTGGGCGCATCTGGGCATGTTCATGCAGTCGGTGGCGCTGGCGGCGCAGGCGCGGGGGGTGGCCACCTGCATGCAGGAAGCCTGGGCCCGGGTGCGTGCGACGCTGAAAGATCATTTCGCGCTGGGTGACACCGAGATGATTTATTGCGGCATGGCGATGGGACGCGCCGATCCCAATGCGGCGGTCAATCGGCTGCGGTCGGACCGCGCGCCGGTGGAAGCGTTCGCGCGATTTGATGGGTTTTGACGCCTAGTGCGGCCTTGCGGCCGCGCGGGCGGCGGACTTTGCGCGCGCTCTGTCATAGCTGTTGCGAATCCATCGGCGCATCGGCTCCTCCACGAATTGATGCGCCGGCCAGCTTGCCGCTAGCACCACCGCCAGCATCAGCAGTGCGATTGGCAGCGTCAGCTCGCTATCCCGGCCCAAAACGCCCATCCCCCGCCACAGGATGATAAACAAAGGCACATGCAGGATGAACATCCCGTACGACCAGCGCCCCAACGTCTGCATCACGGGATGCATCAGCGGATTCACAATGCCCGCGCGATCAATCCCGGCGATGCCGAAGATCAAGGCCGATGCGCCCAGCGCCACCATCCACAGATCATGGCTGGCAATGGCGGCATAGCCTGCGGTCAGCGCACCCAATAGCGCAACACCGGTGGATTGCAGGCCGCTGAGGCGCAGATCTTCAAACGCGTGACGCGCCGCAACCCCGACAAACATGCAGCACGCGCCGCGCACAATGCCCATCACCTGCGTCGCCTCAGACAAGGCGCCAAGCCCCAAGAGCGGCCACGCCAGCCCCACACAGCCAACCACCAATACAGCAAGCCCCCACATCACCAAACCGCGCCCGCGCAGCCAGACCCCCGCCGCCACAAACAGCGGGAACATCAAATAGCCAAACGCTTCGGCGCTGAGCGTCCAGGCCGGGAAATTCCACGCCGCCGCTTCCGGGATCACCGTCGCCTGCAGCATGAACAGATTGGCGAGCAGCCCCAGGGGCGTGAATTGTGCGGCCTCTGCGGTTTTACCCATCACAAAAGCGGCCGCCACCACCACGCCCAGCATCAGCAAGGCCAGCAGATGCAGCGGATACAAGCGCGCCACGCGCGCCGCCAGGAACCGCCCGAAATCGAAACCGCGCAGCTGCGCTGTTTCGCGCACCGCATAAACATGGGCGAGCACAAACCCCGACAGCGTGAAGAAAATATCCACGCGCGCATTGCCCACTGCGATCAACGGCGAGTCAGCAAGCGCTTTCGAGCCATACATGCTGATCAGGTGATACACCGTGATCCATGCGGCCAGCACGAAACGCAGCCCCGTCAAACTGGGATAGGTTTCCCGTTCCATGCGGATTCATCCTGTTGGCAAGCAGCGCCAGACCATCCCGGAACGCGCGTCCATCTGCAAGCGGTGTCGATGCAGCAAGTGCCACGCCGCGCGCTTTCGCCCCATGATGCCATGCTGTTGAGCGTCAACGCGACCGTTGTCCCAGATTGAAGCGCCCATCCTCGGCAAAATCGATCACGGCGAAAATAAGGCCCATCACCATCAACCAGGCAATCGGCGCCAAGATCAAGGGCGCCGCCGCTGCCGCCGTGGGCGCCCACCACGCCAGCACCGTGAAAGCGCCCGCCACCACCGGCATCGAACACGCTATCCAAATCGCCAGATAGTAAAGCCGTGTCGATTGCCACGCCTCCCGCGCCGTCGGCGACCACAGCCGCAAGCCGCGCACCAACGCCGCCGCGCCCGCAACGAGATTGAAACCCGTCAAGCACCAGAGGAAGATATCCATCCCGCAGGCCTCCTGCTTATGGCCCGCGCCGTGCGCGTTTGAAGGACATCATGATGCCGCTCCGTTTGGCGACCTGGAATGTGAATTCGATTTTGGCCCGCTTGCCCACCGCCCTGCAAGTGCTGAAGGCAATCAATGCAGACATTGTCTGCCTGCAAGAGTTGAAATGCGAGGACACCCGCTTTCCGCGCATGGAGATTGAAGATCTGGGCTATCATGTCGAAACTTTCGGGCAGAAAACCTATAACGGCGTGGCCATCCTGTCGCGGTTGCGGCTGGAAGATGTCAGCCGTGGCCTGCCCGGCTTTGAGGATGTGCAGTCGCGCTATATCGAAGCGGTGGTCGCATATGAGACGGGCGTCGTGCGCGTCGCTTCGATCTATGCGCCTAACGGCAATCCGGTCGATAGTGAGAAGTTTCCCTACAAGCTCGCCTTCATGGAGCATTTGACTGCCCACCTGGATGCTTTACGGGCGCTGGAGGAACCAGTCGCAATCCTTGGCGATTACAACATCATCCCCAACCCCGAAGACTGTCACAATCCCCAGGCCTGGGCGGACGACGCCTTGTACCAGCCGGCCTCGCGGGCGGCGTGGCGGCGGTTGTTGAACCTGGGCTATGTTGACGCCTTCGCAGACCGTGATGGCCGGGCGCATCAGTATACCTTCTGGGATTATCAGGGCGGCGCCTGGCAGAAAGACCACGGCATCCGCATCGATCATGCCCTGCTCAGCCCGCAGGCCGCCGATCTTGCCGTCGGGGTTGAGATTTATCGCCAGGCCCGCGCTTTGGAGAAGCCAAGCGACCACGTGCCGCTGATCTGCATCCTGAAATGAGGGGACCAGTCACAAATCAGCCTGAAAGGCCATGATACCGACGCGTGTCGATGCTGTGTTCGACGCCGCTTACGGTGCGCCATGCGAAGCTTTGTGTATGCGCTTATCTTCCTCAGCCTTGCGCCTGCAGCGTTTGCGCAATCCTCCGCCTCCGGCGAGGAAAGCGCCCGGCGCGGATCGCAGATCGCCAGCGAAGGCATCGAGCGCGCCCAGAACGGCAAAACCGTTGCAGGCGTGGCGTTGTTTGGTTCCGGCGCGGCCAGCGCCAGTGCTGGCGCCTCTGCGGCGGTGGCTGGACGCAGCCAGTCGGGATCAGTGAAAAACCCGTCGGAACGTTCCTGGTCTGGCCCGTTGCGTGTCTCCGATGAAACCGTCGTCGCCCAACCGGCGCCGGCTGTGCCGTATGAGGCGACGCCGCCATCGCCGCCCGCCGATCCAGCCCCCGCGCCCGCCCCGGTTGAGCCACGCTGATGCGCATCCATCTTGCCCGAGCCATTTGCGCGGCGGCTTTGGCGATGGCGGCTTCGCTCTCGCCAGCCATACCCAGCGCCCACGCCGGCGCCGGCGATAGCGCCAGCAACGCTGGCGCCAATCCGCGCCTGCCCTTCGAAACGGTGGAAACGTTCGCCAAAGCGATGGAGCGTGATCTCGCAGAAAAAGGCGCCCGTCTTGCGATCGTGTTCCGCAGCGGTGAAACGCGCGACAAGCTGCCCTCCGGCATCGCCTTCACACACGGCGCCTTTTGGGTGCACACACCAATCCAAACCGTCGATGGCCGCATGATCGAAGGCTATGCGGTGTTCAATCTGTTTCACGGCGACGGCAATACGCTGGCCATGAACCGCTCTTATCTGCATCAGGATTTCCCTGTAGACTTTGTCGCCGGCGCCGCGCTGGACGAACTGGGCGTGATCATCCCCAGTCCAGAAATGCAGCGGCGCATTCTGGCAGTGATGGATAGCCCCGCTTACACCGCGCTGCATGTGCCGCGGTATTCGCTGGTTTCCCATCCGCATGACCCGCGCTTTCAGAACTGCAACGAATTCATGCTGGATGTGATTGCAGCAGCGCTGTGGAACACCACCGATTATCGCCAGCTGAAGGCCAATCTCACCGCGCATTTCAAGCCGACGCGCGTTGGTGTCGATATGCTCACACGGATGTTTGCGCCGATGGTGGAAACCCGCATCTCCACCGAAGATCAGAATGGCGCCATCCAAACCGTGACGTTCGAAAGCATGGCGACATTTCTGCGCGATCATCGCCTGCTACAGGATGCCTACAGCTTCCGATATGCGCCCGCTTCTCAGGCATTGTCGGGGCCGCCGCGCTCCTGATCCTGGCGGCGCGCCACCAGCGGCGCCTGTTCCGCCGTCAACACGGCGTCAATCAGCCTAAACACCAAGCCGATCTCGGTGATCAGTTTGCGCGCGCGCTCTGGATCAGCGAGCGGTTTGAACATCGAGCCCGCCTCAAACTTGTCGCCGCCTTCGACAGCCACCAGCAGATCGCCCATCTCAAAGCCGCAGCGCACCGACTTGCCCTTGAAGATGGTCTCCATCTCCAACAGGCGCTCCATGAACACCGGATGCATGAGCGTGCGCGCTTCGACCTGATCGGTGGAGTACACTTCAAATGCGCGCTCAAACCGGGCGTCCACCAACCCAACGCGTTTAAACTCTGATCCCCACGCGCGCAGCGCATTGAAGATGCCGGCATCGCGCCGCACCACCGTGACGCCCGCAAACTTTTTCGGAAACGCGATGCGGATCAATTGACCGCGAAACACGGTCATGTAGCTGCGATCGCCATCCTTGTCGCGGCGCTCGTCTTCGAGATGCGCTTCGTACATGTCGAACTGACATCCAAACCGCGCGCCGCTGAAGCAATCCTCAAAATTGCTGCGATCAAAAGATGGCACCAGTTGCAGATTGCGCAACCGCTGAAAGGCCGGTGGATCCGCAACCACATGATTGAAGCCAACCCCAATCGACTGCGCCAGCGCACCGACTATTTCCAGCTTCACCTGTTCTTGCAGCTTAGCCACCGGCTGATACGCCACGATGCCCGCCAACGCCGCCACTACCAGACCAGCGAAGAAACCCGCCATCGGCTCGGCCCAAACCAGCCACACAAACACCGCCGCCAACACCGCAACCGGCACGGCGATCATCATGTGGCGTTTGAACGTTTGCACCGTTGTCGCGCGGCGCGCCTCGTTGTCCTGCAGCCAGGGTTCGATCCGTGCACGATAAAAGGTTTCAAACCCATCCTCATCGATGGCGGTGATATCGAACGCGTCAGATGTCGGCGTAGACATGGCGCTCTCCCGCTTGGCCGGGATGGGTCACAGCGCCCTCGCAGGCGGGACCCACGATCTGTGCAAACTTCCACAAAGCGCCCGATCCATATTGTGTTTCGCGCGGCCGCCACGAAGTGCGCCGCTGCGCCAGAACCGCATCGCTCACCTCCAGATCAATGCGCCCGGTGCGCGCATCAATCGCAATCATATCGCCATCCTGCACCAGCGCGATCGGCCCGCCGAGTTGCGCCTCGGGGCCGACATGGCCGATGCAAAAACCACGCGTGGCCCCGGAGAAACGACCATCCGTAATCAGCGCAACCTTATCGCCCATTCCCTGCCCATACAGCGCCGCCGTCGTCGACAGCATTTCCCGCATGCCCGGCCCGCCGCGCGGCCCCTCATAACGGATCACCAAAACCTCACCCTCGCGATAGCGGCGCTGCGCCACCGCTTCAAAGCATGCTTCCTCGCCGTCAAACACCCGCGCGGGACCGCGGAAAGTGATCTCTCTCAAGCCAGCGATTTTCACAATTGCGCCCTCCGGCGCCAAACTGCCCCACAGCCCCATCACACCGCCATCCGCACTCAGCGGACGATCGAACGGACGGATCACATCCTGATCGGCCCGGAAGGTCACGCCCGCGAGATTCTCGCGCAGCGTTTTGCCGGTCACCGTCATCACATCGCCGTGCAGCAGCCCCGCATCCAGCAGCGTGCGCAACAACACCGGCACGCCACCGGCTTCACCCATGTGCTTGGCGACATATTGTCCACCCGGCTGCAAATCGCACAGCCATGGCGTTTTCTTGAAAGCCTGCGCCACATCCGTCAGGCTGAACTTCACACCCGCTTCGTGCGCCATCGCGGGCAGGTGCAAGCCGGCATTTGTCGAGCCGCCAGTCGCCGCCACCACCACCGCGGCGTTTTCAAAC
>JBIKVO010000188.1:0-6231 GCA_044356795.1 Caulobacterales bacterium | reverse complement strand
GCGGCAGCGGTGAAAAAGCATCCGGCGAACGGGCCAATGACAACGAACAGGGCGCTGTGGGCGATCGCCCGATCCGCTGGCGTGAGATCAATCATCAGACCAGCGAAGGCAGCTTCGTGCCCTTGCGCTTTTGCGCCTTGGGCGATGGCGCTGCGGGCACGATTGTGGCGGTTGGCCGCGATTTGCGCACCGCTGCCGCCATGCAGCAGCGCCTGCTTCAGGTTGAGCAGGCGATGGAGCGCGATTATGCGCGTCTGCGCCAATCGGAGAACCGCTATCGCCTGTTGTTCCATGCGATTGGTGAGGCGGTCTTGGTTGTGGATGCGGGATCGCGCCGCATTGTTGAGGCCAATCCGGCGGCGGGCTTTTTGCTTGGGGTCGATCACGCAACCCTGATCGGAAAACCGGTTAGTTGGTTTGTTGCGATGGAAAGCCAAGAAACCGCCGCTGCGGCCATGATGGGATCGGGACCGGCGGCCCGCGCCGAGCCGGTATTGATCACCCTTGCCGAAGGGCGCGGTCAGGCGCGGTTGATGGTCACGCTCATGCGCCATGACCGCGTCAACCATATGCTCATCCGCCTGCAGCCGACATCCGCCGCCGTCGCCAACGGTGCAGCGCGAGGCCCGCTTGCGGCGATGGTGGAAAAGATACCCGATGCGTTTGTCGTCGCCGATGAACACTTGCTGGTGCTTGACGCCAACAGCGCATTTCTCGATCTCGCCCAGGCGCCTGATGCGGCCGCGATTGTCGGCGAGCCCCTGTCGCGGTTTCTGGGCCGCTCTGGGGTCGATTTGTCGGTGCTGGTGCAAACGTTGCGCGAACATGGCTGGGTGCGCAATTTCTCGACAGTGGTGCGCACGCCGTTTGACGCCTCTGAGGGTGTGGATGTGTCTGGCGTCAGTGCGCCGCATGCGGGGCGCACGGTGTTTGGCTTCACCATGCGCCAGATCGCGCGCAATGGCGCACAGGGGCGGCGTGATCTTGAAGCCTTGCCGCGATCGGTGGAACAATTGACGGATCTGATCGGCCGCGCGCCGCTCAAGGAAATCGTGCGCGAAACCACCGATATCATCGAGCGCTTGTGCGTTGAAGCGGCGCTCAAATTGACGGGTGATAATCGCGCGTCTGCCGCGGAATTGCTGGGATTGAGCCGTCAGAGCCTGTATTCAAAGCTTCACCGCTTTAACATCGCCGGCGCCGACAATGGCGAGGAATAGGCATGGCGCGGTGTCTGGCGCGCGCTTTCGGTTGGCAGGGGTGCGCCCTTTGTTCCATTCTAACCAAACCGCCCTGCGACAATAAAGGCAATCGCTTTGACGGCCGCGGGCGTCAACTGCGATTGACACTTGTCGGGGCTGGTCGTTAGCCTCTGGTCATGGCTCAAGGCGGCTCTTCCGAGGTCGGCGCGATTGCCGCGCGGGTGACTTCCGCGCGTCGCGCAGCGACGCCGCGCCCGTCGGCATCCCATGGGTTGCCGAGATTTGGCGCGGTGCTCGAGCTGTTCAAGCCCGTCACGTGGTTTCCCCCGATGTGGGCGTTCCTGTGCGGCGTGGTCTCGAGCGGGGCAGATCTTGGCGATCGCTGGTGGCTGGTTTTGGCGGGTGTGATCCTGGCGGGGCCGCTGGTGTGCGCCACAAGTCAGGCGGTCAATGACTGGTTCGACCGCGATGTCGATGCGATCAATGAGCCTGATCGGCCGATCCCCTCGGGACGCATCCCCGGGCGATGGGGGCTCTACATCGCCATCGGCTGGACGCTGGCGTCGCTCGCGTTTGCGGCCCTGCTTGGGGTGTGGGTGTTTGCGGCGGCCTGCGTGGGGATGGCGCTGGCGTGGGCCTATAGTGCACCGCCTTTGCGCTTGAAGCGCGATGGTTGGCTTGGGCCGGCGGCGGTGGCGATTTCTTATGAGGGGCTGGCCTGGTTCACCGGTGCTGCGGTGATGATGACGGCGCTGCCTGATGCGAAAATCATTCTGCTGGCGGTGCTGTATTCGATCGGCGCCCACGGCATTATGGTGCTGAACGACTTCAAGGCGATTGAGGGTGATCGTCGCACGGGCGTTGATTCACTGCCAGTTGCGCTGGGGGTGATTGGTGCGGCGAAAGCGGCCGGCGCGTCGATGGTGTTGGCGCAAATCTTGGTGGTGATCGCTCTGGCGGCGTGGGGGCAGTCTTGGCATGCCGCTGCTGTTGCAGCGCTGACCGTGTCGCAAATCGTTTTGATGCGCCGCCTGTTTCAAGATCCCGCCGCACGCGCGCCTTGGTACAACGCCGTGGGCGTCACGCAATATGTCGCGGGGATGATGGTGTCGGCGTTTGCGGTGCAATCACTGATCGGCGGCGCGGCATGAGCGCGCAGACACGTGGCGTCCCCTCTCGCGCTGAAGGCCCCTCTCGCGCTGAAGGGTTATCTTGGCTGCATATTGTGCGGCTTGGTCTGGCGCAAACTGCGCTTGGCTCCATCGTCGTTTTGACCACATCCACCTTCAATCGCGTCATGGCGGTGGAGTTGCAATTGCTGGCCTCGCTGCCGGCGGCTCTCGTTGCGTGGCATTATGTCGTGCAGCTGACGCGCCCGCGCTGGGGGCATGGCTCCGACGGCGGGCGGGCGCGGACGCCGTGGATTTTGGGCGGCATCGCTATGCTGGGCGCTGGCGCTGTTCTCGCGGCGCAGGCGATTGCGCTGATGCAGGCGTCGTTGGGTTTGGGCATCGCGTTGGCGGTGGTCGCGTACAGCCTGATTGGGGCCGGCGTCGCGGCTGCGGGCACGTCTCTGCTTGCGCTGATGGCGAGTGCGGTGACGCCGCAACGCCGCCCGGCCGCCGCCGCCACGACATGGATTTTGATGTTGGTGGGGATCGTCGCCACGGCGATTATTGTGGGTAAATTGTTGACGCCTTATTCGCCGCAACGCCTGTTGGCAGTTGCTGCGGGCGTGGCGGTGTTTGCGCTTGGTTTAGCGAGTGTCGCGGTGTGGGGGGTGGAGCGCGCCGCAGCGACCAGGCCTGCAGATAATAACGCTCCGCGCCTGCCATTCTTTACTGCATTGCGCGAAACCTGGGCCGACACCACTGCTCGACGCTTCACCATTTTTGTATTTGTGTCGATGCTCGCCTTCAATGCGCAGGATATGATCCTCGAGCCCTTCATGGGCATGGTGTTTCATCTGGATGTGGGGCAATCGACGCAGATTTCCGGCAGCATGCATCAAGGCGGTGTGCTGATTGGCATGGTGCTGATTGGCGCCTTGGGCGCGCGCACCGGCGGCCACACCGCGCAAGGCATGCGGCGCTGGATTGTTGTGGGATGCCTGGGATCGGCGGGCGCACTTGCGGCGCTGGCGGCGGTCGGGATGACCGGCTTTGCCGATGGCTTGCGGCCGGTGATCTTTGCGCTTGGCTTTTGCAACGGCGTGTTCGCCGTGGCGGCGGTCGGTGCGATGTTTACGCTTGCGGGCGCTGGCGGATCGGGGCGGGAAGGCGTGCGCATTGGCGTGTGGGGGGCCGCGCAAGCCATGGCGTTTGGCTCTGGCGGCTTTCTCGGCGCTGTCAGCTATGACGTGCTGAAACTGATCATGGGCGCAGCCACGCCAGCCTATTCCACGGTTTTTGCATTGGAAGGCCTATTGTTTGTGGTTGCCGCGGCCTTGGCGGTGCGCCTTGGCGGGGCCACGCTTGACGGCCTTGCCCGCGCCCCCGCGCTGCCCAACGCATTCGCCGCTGAACAGATTTCCCTTGGTGGTCGCCAATGACCGGAGAGCCGCGATGAGCGTACAAGACATTGATGTCGTCGTGATCGGCGGCGGGCCTGCAGGGGCGATCGCTGCGGAAGATCTGGCCCGCGCCGGCGCGCACGTTGCTTTGATTGACCGCGCCGGGCGGATCAAGCCTTGCGGCGGCGCCATTCCACCGCGCGCAATGCGCGATTTCGCAATCCCTGATACCCAACTTGTCGCGAAGGCGCGGGCCGCGCGGATGGTGTCGCCAGCGGGCCGCTCTGTTGATATGCCGATCGATGGCGGCTTTGTTGGGATGGTGGATCGTGATCGCTTCGATCCATGGCTGCGCGCGCGCGCGCAGGCCGCCGGCGCCACGCTGCTGCAGGGCGCCTATGCGGGCTTTACCCGTGAGGCCGATGGGACTGTCACCGTTGGCTTTCGCCCCAAAGGCGCCGATAAAGCGAAGCCGCCCAACACGCTGCGCGCGAAAATCCTGATCGGTGCGGATGGCGCCCGCAGCCAGGTTGCGCGCGACGCCTTTGGCGCCGATGGTGAGGCCGACTGCGTGTTTGCCTATCATGAGATTATTGAATCACCGCCTGAAGGCGTGGCCGGTTATCAAGGCGCCCGCGCAGATGTGTATTATGGCGGCCGCCTTTCGCCCGATTTCTACGCCTGGATTTTCCCGCATGGGACGGCGGCCTCGGTTGGCGTTGGCAGCGCCCATAAGGGTTTTGGTCTGCGCGCAGCGGTGCAGGATCTGCGCCGTCAAACAGGGCTCGACGCTTGCGCCACGATCCGCGGCGAAGGCGCGCCAATTCCGCTGAAACCGCTGAAACGCTGGGATGATGGTCGCAATATCGTGCTCGCCGGGGACGCTGCGGGCGTTGTGGCGCCGGCCTCTGGCGAGGGCATTTATTATGCGATGGCCGGCGGCCGCCTCGCCGGTGAGGCAGCGCTGCAGGTATTGCGTACAAGAGACGCTCGCAATCTGTCCCCCGCCCGTAAGGCCTTCATGAGCGCGCATGGTCGCGTGTTCTGGATCCTCGGCATGCTGCAGCATTTCTGGTATCGCAACGACAAGCGCCGTGAGCGATTTGTGTCGATGTGTGCGGATCCGGATGTGCAGGCGCTGACCTGGCAAGCCTATATGAACAAGGAATTGGTCCGCGCGCGGCCGGCCGCGCATATGCGCATCTTTCTGAAGGATCTCGGACACCTCCTGGGCTTTGCGCGCGCGTGATGGGGGGTGACGGTGCAAAGGGGATGCAATGAATGGCCCCGGGCGCAGAATCATTGAGTGTCTTTTCCCAGGTCGAAGCTTTTTTCGCGCTGCGGTTTGAGAATGGCCAGGCCGTGAATGCGGTCTTGGCGGTCACGTTGGTGCAGACATTGGTGTTTGCCTTTCTGGCGAAAGACTGGCGCGCGCGCATCAATGTGATGTTTGCGGCAGCACCGGGCGTTAGCCTGATCATGGCGGTGCGCGCGGCGGCGGTGGGGGAGGCGTGGTGGGAGATTGCATTTTGGTTGGCGCTGGCATGGCCGCTGCACCTGATGGACCTCGCGCGACGGCCGCCCTGAGAGGCGCTTGAGCGGGCGTTTGAAACGTTGCCGGGGCACGCGCTCAGCGTGAGCAAGTAAGCCGCCCCGGGTTTCGTGGACGGCTTCGTACGTGAGTCACGCAATCATGGCCGGCTCCTCCAAGGCAGCATAGTCGTTTGCTTCGGCCTCAGCCGGCGGCCGGCGACGACGGGTGGGGTTTTATTCGGCGATCCGGCGTGAAGCGCCGATCCGCACTTTCAATGACTGGAACGATCCGCCGCCGAGCTTCTGTGAGATCGACATGGCGGCTCATGGCGGGACCAGCGTCACGGGATCATTCATCCAAACGCTGACCATGACGGACATCGCGACCGGTTGGACCGAATGCCTGCCGCTCGTCACGCGCGACGCCAGCCTCGTCGTGGAAGCCATGACGCGCGCGCAAAGCTTGTTTGCGTGGCTCATTCGCGGTGCGGATTTCGACAACGACAGCGCCTTCATGAATGATGTCGTCGTGCCATGGTGTCGCGCCCAGACGATCGAAGTGACGCGCTCACGCGCGTAAAAAGTGACCAGGCGTTCGTGGAGCAGAAAACCGGCGCTGTTGTGCGCCGGCTTGTCGGCTATGGCCGCTTCGACGGCATCGAGACCGCCACAGTGATGGCGCGGCTGTATGCGGCGGGGCGCTTGCACGTGAACTTCTTTCAGCCCTCGTTCAAGCTGGCACAGAAGCAGCGCAAAGGCGCCAAGGTGATCAAGCTGTTCCCCGGCGTGCAATTTTGACCCCTTCGTTGGGGTGATCGGCATCGAAAAATGACCCCTCATCCTTTTCTGTCATGCGCGATCGCTGGGCGTGAGAGCAGCGATCGGGATCAGGATGCACGGCGTGGACAAGCGGGTGGAAGTGCGTGCGGCGTACGCCGCCGGCAGGAAGATTAAACAGATCGTAAAGGAGCTTGAGGTGTCGCG
>JBIKVO010000186.1:0-6256 GCA_044356795.1 Caulobacterales bacterium | reverse complement strand
GACAATCTTCGGTAACATTTTGAATGAGGCAATGCGGTCATTTTTCGACGCCGATCACCCCAACGAAGGGGTCAATTTTGCACGCCGGGGAACACGTTGGGCACACGCGGGCACACGTCATTTGTGCCCAGATGTTCGCTAAAAATTCCGCATGTCGCCGCATGTTTTTGGGCGCCTTGTGCCGGGATTGTGTCCGCATGAGGTGAGGCGTCGACCGCCTCCAGCGCTCGGAGATTTTGATGGAAGACGCGCGCGAAATGGCCGCGCCGGCTTTATCGCGGCTCACCCCCGGTCGGCGGGCCGGGAAACTCGTACAGCACCACCAGATGCCCATCATGATCCAAGAACGCGATTTCCACGCCGGTCACGCCTTCTGGATTGGTCAGTGCGCGTTCCGGGATGATGGTCAGCCCGCGGCGCGCCACCTCCGCCATGATCGCGCGCAACCGGCCATTGGCGTTAATCACCAGCCCGCTTTCGCGCGCGCCATTCGCGTCGTGTTTGATGCCGGGGCTCTCCAGCAGCGCCAGCGAGCGCATTTGATTGGGCCCGGAATTGAACGTGGCGAAGCGGATCGGCTTGTCCCTCGGGACATTGAAAACCGGATAGGAATAGCTTGTCGGAGCCGACTGCGTGACGCCATTGAGCTGAAATCCCAACACGTCGCGATACAGGCTCACGGCGCGGTCCATATCGGCCACCACCAGCGCCGTGCGCTTCATCAGCGGGCCAGAATAAGTCTCTGCGGGCGCTGCAGCCGAAGGCCCGGGCCGGGCGCTTTCGTTGATGGTGATGACGCATCCGCTCAGCGCAACAGCGGCGATCGCGATCAGTGCAAGGCGCATGGCGGCTCCCTGAAATGTATGGCCTCGTTTGTGGGGCTTTAGGTGGGGTTTGAGAAGGGCGTCGGCGCGCCGTTCTGAAAGGCGTGGAAATGGCGCAGCGCCCAGGTCACGGTAGGAAAGGCAAGATCCGCCCACGCAAGATCTTCGTAACGCACCATCCGAACTGCCTCGCTTTCCGGGCCCGCCGCGATGTCGGGCGTGGCCAGGCGGGCGTGAAACATGATCTGCACCTGGCTGATCCGCGGCACTGAATAAATCGCCAACAGCCCGTCGATGATCAGTGTGGCGCACGCTTCCTCGCGCGCCTCGCGGTGGGCTGCGGCCTCCACCGTCTCGCCCTCCTCCATGAAGCCGGCGGGCAATGTCCAGAAGCCTTTGCGCGGTTCGATTGCGCGTTTGCACAGCAAGATCTCGTCGCCCCATGTCGCCACTGCGCCCACGACGATCTTCGGATTGACGTAATTGATGAAGCCGCAGGTGTCGCAAACTTGGCGCAGACGATCGTCGCCGTCTGGAATTTTCGTCTGAAAATTGAAAGGAGGTGGCTTGAGGGTCATGGCTTCAGCTATAGTCGCTCAGGCTTCGGCGTCCAGTCGATCCCCTGCTTGGCGGGGCAGACCTTGGGGCGCGTGTTGTGAGGCTTTGGCGTCAGGGCCGTGAGGAGTGGGACCAGTATGAGCACCGCAGATAAAGCCGTCGCCAAGGCGGATTCCTTCGCGCTCGCGGGCTCGGCCAGCCACCTGCTGCATCGCGCACAGCAAATGGCGGCGGATGCGTTCGCCCGCGCCTATTCCGATGAGGGGCTCACCTTTCGCCAGTTCGCGGTGTTGGCGGCAGTCAGCGAGGCGCCGGGCGTGAGCCAGTCCGATCTCGTCCGCGCGACGGGCATCGATCGCTCGACGCTCGCTGACATGATCGCCCGGATGGAAAAGAAAAATCTCCTTAGCCGCGAGGCGTCGAAGTCGGACGGCCGCGCCAAGGCGGTGAAGCTCACCGGCCGCGGCCAGAAAAAGTTGGCGGAGGCGCGCCCGCTGGCGATGAAGGCGGATGAGGCGATCCTGTCGATGCTGCCGAAGGGCAAGCAGAAGGCGTTTGTCGACCTGCTGGAAGCGCTGCAAACCGCCGCCGAACATGCCGCGCTGATCGCCCTGCCGGACGCTGCCCCCGCCGCAAAAACGAAGAAAGGCGGCAAGAAAGCCGTGAAAAAGAAGGCGAAGCGGTAGGGGGCGCCAGTCAAAGAGCGGTCCGCGGCGCCGGGTGAATAGGGCGAAACAAGGCGGGCCTCGTCTCGGTGTCTCTATCTCAAGTTTAGCTACTTCAAATTCAGCGCCGGCAAAATCTTGTTGCTCAATTCGTCCGGGTTCAGCCCGCCGCGGTGCATCGCCTTGACCACCCCGTCCGCTCCGACAACGAATGTTTCCGGCGTCGCTGCCACGCCAAGCTCCAGCGCGAAACGGCCATCGGGATCAAATCCCACCGTCTGATAGGGGTTGCCAAGATCGGCGAGATAGGCGCGCACCGGGCCCGCCTCATCTTTGTAGACAATACCCAGGATCGGCACGCCAGCCTTGGCCAGATCATTCATCATTGGGTGCTCCACTTTGCAGGCGGCGCAATCGCTGGCGAAAAAGTTCACGACATAGGCCTTGCCAGCGAAAGACGCTGGCGTGATCGGGGCAGCGCCATCCAGCGGCGGCAGCGAGAAGGCCGGCACGGGCCGCCCCACCATCGCGTTTTGCAATTCATGGCGGACGCCGCCGCGCTGAAGCGCCCACACGATCCCCGCCAGAACCAGCAGGAAAATCAGCAGCGGTGCAAACCGTGTCCAGCCCGGCTTGACGCCGGCTTCCGGCGGCGCGGCGGGCGGTGAAGTGGCGGTGTCAGCCATCGGACGGCTCCTGTTCCTGCCGGGCCCGGCGCGCCCAATATTGCAATCGCCACAGCGTCGCGCCGGCCAGCGCTGCCAGACTGCCGAACACAATCAAAAACGACGATGCGATGTAAGGAAAATAATCCGGATTATCCAAGCCGCTCATGTCGGCGCCCCCGAAACGGCGGCGGCCGCCACACCGGCCCGCGCGCGCCGCGCCGCAATTGCCTGCGCACGGCGGCGGTAGATATCGGCGCGCATATTCGCAAACAGCATCGCCACAAACGCCAGCAAGAACCCGCCAGCCATCGCCAGAAGCGGGCCCAGCATGCTGGGATCCAACCGGCCGGTGCGCACTGTTGAGGCTTGGTGCAGGGTGTTCCACCACTCCACCGAGAAATACACGATCGGCAGATTGATCGCACCGGCCATGCACAACACGCTGGCAAGGCGGGCGGCTTTGGTTTCGTCCTCCACCGCGGCCCACAGCGCGAGATAGGCAAGATAGGTCAAAAACACGATCAGCATGGATGTCAGCCGCGCATCCCAAATCCACCAAGTGCCCCATGTGGGCTGGCCCCAAATCGCACCCGTCGCAAGGCACAAGCCGGCATACAGCGCGCCAATCGGCGCCGCCGCCCGGGCGGCTATATCGGCCAGCGAATGGCGCCACACAAAGCTGATAAAACTGGCCGTGGCCATGAAGCCGTAAATGCCCAGCGCCCACCAGGCCGTTGGCACATGCACAAACAGGATGCGATACACGTCCAGCTGTTTGTAATCGGCGGGCGCCAGAAAAGCGCCGGGCAGGCCGATCGCAAACAGGACAAGGGCGGCGATCGCGGCGGTTGGCAAGGCCCAGGCCGACAGCCGCATGAAACGGGCGGGATTGGCGTAATAGGTGAACATTCTCGGCCCAGACCTACCGTTGTCTTCGGGCGCGCGCAACGCGGCTATTCTGCCTGGAGACGCAAGGCCGCAGCCGCCCCGATCGGGCCCAAGGCGGCGGCAAACAGCGACAGGCCCGCCAACAGCGCAAACGCTCCAGTAAAGCCCGCGCCATCCCCTGCCGCCTGCGCGGCGGCGGCGCCAAAAATGATGAAGGGCGCAAAGAAGGGCAGCACAATCACCGCGATCAGAAGGCCGCCGCGGCGCACGCCCGCAGCCAAGGCTGCCCCCACAAGCCCGACCCCGATAAAACCTGCCATGCCGCACGCCAGCCCCGCCACCAGCACCGGCGCCGCCGCCACCGGCAGTTGCAGTGCAATCCCCAAAGGCGCGGCCAGCAACGCCAGCGGCGCGCCCACGCCGACCAGCAAGGCCGCCCCCTTGGCCGCGACGATCGCCTCCAACGGCGCCGGCGACAGGATCAGCTGATCAATGCTGGCGTCTTCGAGATCGGCCTGAAATAGCCGCTCCAACACCAAAAGCGCCGCCAGCGCCGCCGTTACCCACAAAAGGGGCGGGCCGATCGTGCGCAACAGGTTCAAATCTGCGCCCACCGCCAGCGGCACCAGGGCCGTCGCGCCGATGAAAAAGCCCAACGGTGCGGCCGCCCCGCCGCCCGACCACGCAAGCGCTAAATCGCGCTGGAACACAGCCCAGATCGCGCTCATCCGGCGCGCCCCTGGCCAAGCTGGCCGAGCTGGCCAAGCTGGCCGAGCTGGCCAAGCTGGATCGTGTGGCTCACGGGGGCGCCCAAGGGTTCGTGCACCGCCGCCAGCACTATGCCGCCGCCGGTGCGATGGTCGGCGATCAGCTGATCGAGCAGCGCCTTGCCGGCAGTGTCGAGGCCGGCGGCCGGCTCGTCCAACAGCCACAGCGGCCGCGGCGCCGTCAAAAGCCGCGCCAATGCCAGCCGTCGCCCCATGCCCGCCGAAAACATCCGCACCGGCAGTTCCGCGCTCGCCGCAAGGCCAACCCGCGCCAGCGCCGCGTCAATTCTCAAACCACCATAGCCGTCTAAAAGCCCGCGCCAAAAGGACAGATGCGCCCGCGCCGTTAGCGGCCCCTTCAGGCCGTCTCGATGGCCCAGCAGGTGCAGCCCCAAGGCGCGATCGGCAAAGGGGCCGCTTGGGCCTTCCAAGGTGATGGCGCCTTGCTCGGGCCGCAGAAAACCCGCCAGCGTGCGCAAAAGGCTTGTCTTGCCGGCGCCGTTCGGGCCAACCAGTGCGATATGACTGCCGGCTGGGAAATCGCCGGTCAATCCGGTGAACAGCAACCGTCCGCCACGCGCGACGCTGACATCGGAGAGCGCCAGCCGCGTCATGCGGAAAGCGCCCTATGCGCCACCGCTTCGCCGAGCGGCAGGGACGAGGTCAGCCCAGGGCTGTCGATCCCGAACAGCGCCCACAAACCGGCAAGGCCATGCTTGTCCGGGCCGACAATGCAGAAATCCTCAAACGCTTTTGGCGCTGCGCCGATCTTGGGCCGGATACCGGCATAATCGGGCTGCAGCCTGCTTTCCTTAAGGTCTGGCCAATAGCGCTGGATCGCATGGGCGAATGCTGTGCGGCGGGCGGGGTCGACGCGGTAATCGATCACCGGGACAATTTCTACATCGGGGCCGAATTTCCCGCCGCCGCCGGGTTCGGGTGTGAAGTGCACGCCATGGCCGGCCGGGGTCGGGGCGGGATAGATCAAATGCGAAAAAGGGGCTTTCCCTGACAGCTTGAAATAGCTGCCCTTGGCGTACCGCACGCCGGGAATATGCACCGGCGATAGGCCCTGCACGCTGTGCGCCACCGGCTCGCTGGCAAGGCCGGCAGACAGGATCAGCGCGCGCGCCGTCACGGTGGTCGGTTCCGCGCCGCCGAGACGCACCTTGAAGCCGGTTTGCTTCTGAAGCGGGCTTGCACCCTCAAATGGGGTGTTGAGCGCCAATGCGCCGCCGTGGTCCTCGATTTCCCCCAGCAGCGCCAACATATAACCGTGACTGTCGAAATGTCCCGAATGCGGGGAATAGAGTGCGCGTTTGGCGGTGATCGCGGGCTCCATCGCGGTGATCTGGGCGCGGTCCTTCCAGGCGAGGTCTTCCACGCCATTGGCGGTTCCCCAAGCCATCAGCTCTTCCAGGATCGGGATTTCTCGATCGTCCTGCGCCAGGATCAGCTTGCCCAGGCGATCGGCGCGGATGCCGCGGGCGGCGCAATAGTCATACAGCGCGCGCCGTCCCGCCACGCAAAACTTCGCTTTCAGTGTCCCCGGCGGATAATACAGCCCGGCATGGATCACCTCAGAATTGCGCGCGGAGGTTTCCTCGCCGAAGCGGCCATTGCGCTCGACCACCACCACGCTTTTGCCGGCCCGCGCCAGCGCCCGCCCGATGGCAAGCCCAACGCAGCCCGCGCCCACAATCAGTGCGTCCAGGTCCGCCATGCCAGGGGTTGAAGCGGGCTTCGGGCGCGGATGTCAATGCGACGGGATGTTGGAGGGCGGCGGCGGGGGAAGGCGCGATCAGGGCCAAATCCCAAATCGTTAACCCGCCATCACGGCGGCTCGACATTCGGGGTTCATGCAGGCTTTGGCGCGTTTGCGACCG